>NZ_JBLBUC010000018.1:0-32740 GCF_047290665.1 Streptococcus lishijunsis
ACCTTTGTGTTTGGCGTGAAGCTCCTGAATGGTTATCATCAATTCTCGATTGGTTTTCTCAGAAACCGTTTCTTCGTGATGGAGCCACTTATAATAACCAGACTGAGAAACCTTTAGGAGCCGGCATAGGTAAATGATAGAAGTGTCATCATACTCGTATGAGTAATCTTTGATGGCTTGAAACTGATTCAGGTAGCGACCTAGCCTTACCTCCTCTTGCGACACTGAATCTCGTCTAACTTTTTTAGCAGACCAACCTCCATTTCAAGGAGACGATTCCGCTCTTGCAACTGTTTGATTTTCAGTTGTAATTCTTCTTCTAGTGTGAGATTGGGCTTCGTTTCCAAGCTCTTTCCTCGGCGGTCTTCTAAGCCTTGACTCCCATCTCTCTCAAACTTCCTGACCCAAGAGTAGACCTGTTGATAGGAAACACCATACTTCTCCACAGCTGCCTGATAGTCTTTCTCATGGGCGATTGTGAAGTTAACAATCTTCACCCGTTCTTCAAATGTGGTCTTGCGTCCCTGTTTCATCCGTGACCGTCCTTTACTAGTAGCTTTTAAATCTCTACCACTAGTATAACGGTTTATCCAGGATCTGAGAACCCATTTATCAGAGATATGATACTTTTCAACAATAGTATTCAAGCTACCCAGGCCCTTGAGATAGTCTTGTACAGCCTGTTCCTTGAGTTCTTGACTGTATTTCTTCCAGGTACGACTTTCTATGAGACCATCAATACCGTCTTGTTTATACTTGCGGATCCATTCCCTAACCGTTGAGTGATCAACTTCATACTTTCTAGATAGACAACCTACTGACTTTCCAGTATTCAGATAGAGTTGAACCACCTCTAGTTTTTCTTCAACTGACTTTGGACTTCTTTTCGACATAGGAAAACTCCCCTTATAGCTTCTAGTGAATTTTTGTTTTTTCACTGTCCACTATAAGGGGAGTATATCAATAGATCTAGGGAGTTTTTCTTTTCTTATAATTCATAGGGAAGTAGGAGCGTCTCGATACCATTATCATCGATGAGCTTAATGGTTCGTGGAAAAAAAGGGTCAAAAGGGATGTTATAATCAAAGGTAATGCTTAGCTCTCCTTTGGCATCTAGATATTGGATAGAGATGCTATTTCCTTTTTTAATGAGATGAAAGGTCAGAGTAGAACTTAGCGGAAAAACACCTTTTAGATAGTTGTCTAAAATATCCCAAAAAGCATTGACTAAGCCATAACTAAGCGATGTAGCAACACCAAAGCTAGCATAGCGTTCACGCGTGTTATCAAAAGCCATAGAGCACCTCCTGTTTTTTTAAAAAAGGAAGAGTTCAAGACGTTGTCTCAAACTCTTTGCCAACTTTAACGATTCTTCAGTCCAAGATAACGTTTGTACCAAATGTTGATATAGGCCGAAGAAAATGGTCCTTTTTGGTTGTTAATCCAATCCACTAAGATTTTGACATTTTCTTTTAAGATATAGTCGATGTCTGCTGAGTAGCCCATTTTACGCTTATGTTGTTCATACTCATCGACATCGAGTAGTTTTTTCTCACCATCTGCAAAGACCTTGACATCTAAGTCATAGTCAATGTACTTGAGAGCTTCTTCATCTAGTAGGTAAGGACTAGCAAGATTGCAGTAGTAGGAAATCCCATTGTCTCGTATCATAGCAACAATATTGAACCAATACTTTTTGTGAAAGTAAACAATAGCAGGCTCACGCGTTACCCAACGCCTACCGTCACTTTCTGTGACTAGAGTATGGTCATTAACACCGATAAGGGCATTTTCTGTTGTTTTTAGTACCATTGTATCGCGCCATGTTCGGTGCAAACTGCCATCATGTTTATAACTTTGAATTGTAATAAAGTCGCCTTCCTTGGGTAATTTCATGGCTTACCAACTTTCTACAATTAAAATATATCTCTTATAGTTTACCATAATTTTACAAAAATAGCACTGATTTGACAGGATTCTTAGGGATTTGTCAAAATGTTATCTCTTTAGTCTAAGTAATCAGCTATTTGAGAGCGGATACTAGCATAATCATAGCCTTTTCGAAGAAGCGCTTGGGTGAGTTTTTGCTTGAGCTGATAGCCATCATAGCGGCGGCTATAGTTGCGATAGCGTTTTTCCAGTTCTTTTTGGAGGAGTTCTAATTCGTCGTCATCGTCTTTTTCCAGCTCTAAACGATCAATTGTCCCCTTGGCGTCGTCGTATGAAAAGCCTTTACTCATAAGTGCTTGAGTAAGCTTGTCTTTCAAGGCATTGAGCGGTAGTTTGGCTTGGTATTTGTTGAGTAATTTATGACTGAGCTTATCAAGGACATCTTGAAAATCAGCTTCTTGAAGCGCTTGGTCAATGAGTGTTGTGGCAATGCCTTTTTGACGTAGTTGTTTTTGGAGAGCGTAGGGACCTTTATTACCGTTAAGGAGCTTTTGGCTAATGTAAGTCTCTGTGTAGCGCTTATCATTTATCCAATTGTCTGTTTTGAGCTGTGCGATGATATCAGGAATTATCTCTTCCTCAATATCGTGTTGATAAAGGTAATCGCTGACTTCTTTTTGGGTGCGTGGTTTAAAAGAGAGGTAGTAGAGGGCTAGATTTTTCCCATAAGAGACTTGAGCAAAGGCTTTGATGTCTTCAAGCTCTTCTGTGCTTATGGTCATATGCTTACTTAGTAAAAAGCGGACAATAGTGTCTTCTGTGATATAGAGACTCTCTGAGTTATCTAGCTCTAGCAGATAGAGGCGTTTTTTCTTTTCAAGTTTTGTAATTTTCATATGTTTATTATAACAAAAGTATGCCTCAAAAGCTGATCAAAATGAGTGACTATGACAAAGCGCTAAAAAATGATACAATGTAATAACACATACGGTTCAAATACAGCTAAAGGAGTTGGATAAGCATGAGTTTAACAGTCAAGCAGCGCATTCCCTTAAAAATTAAGCGCATGGGCATCAACGGAGAAGGCATTGGTTTTTTTAAGAAAACCTTGGTCTTTGTCGAGGGTGCTTTGACAGGTGAGGAGATTTATTGTCAAATTACAGCTGTTAAACGCAATTTTGCCATTGCCAAGCTGTTAAAGGTCAATAAAGCTTCTAAATTTCGTGTGGAGGCGCCCTGCTCGATTTATCAGGAGTGTGGGGGGTGTCAGATTATGCACTTACGCTATGATAAGCAGTTGTCCTATAAAGATGATGTTATTTACCAAGCCTTGAAAAAGTTTAAGCCTAAGGGCTATGAGACTTATGAGATACGTCAGACGATTGGGATGGAAACCCCTTGGCATTACCGTGCAAAGTTGCAATTTCAGACACGTTCTTTTTCAGGGAGTATCAAGGCAGGTCTTTATCAAGCTGGGACGCATCGATTGATTTCGCTGACGGATTGTCTTGTGCAAGATGAGCTGACACAGGAGATTATCAATACTATTACACAATTATTAGATCGCTACAAGCTTCCTATTTACAATGAACGAAAGATAGCAGGCGTAAGGACAGTAATGGTTCGAAAAGCGACAGCCAGTCAGCAAGTACAGATTATCTTTGTCACGAGTAAAGCCTTGGATTTTGATGATGTGATGATGGAGTTGATTCGCAAGTACCCTCAAATCAAGACCATTGCCGTCAATCTAAATAGTAGTAAGACCAGTGAGATTTATGGCGAGGAGACGACTATTTTATGGGGCGCTGATAGTATCAAAGAAGAGGTCTTAACTTATGGTTTTAGATTGTCACCTCGCGCTTTTTATCAGCTTAATCCTAGCCAGACCAACCGCTTGTATCAAGAGGCGGTGAAGGCGCTAGATGTGTCTAAGGAAGATCGTCTAATTGATGCTTACTGTGGTGTAGGAACCATTGGCTTTGCCTTTGCGGATAAGGTTGGTGAAGTGAGAGGGATGGATGTGATTAAAGAGGCTATTGATGACGCTCGCACAAATGCCAAGCAGCTAGGCTTGACAAACACCCACTATGAAGCAGGTAAGGCAGAAGACATTATTCCTCGCTGGTACAAAGAAGGCTACAAGCCTACTGCTTTGGTTGTTGACCCGTCACGAACAGGACTTGATGATAAATTGCTAGAGACTATTTTACAATTCCAGCCTGAGAAGATGGTATATGTCTCCTGCAATGCTTCAACTCTGGCTCGTGATTTAGCTGTTTTGGCACAGTGTTATAAGGTCAACTACATCCAGTCTGTCGATATGTTTCCGCACACAGCGCGCGTGGAAGCTGTTGTGAAATTAACACGCTTTTAATATGGAAGAATCGTCTTTTTAAAAGACGATTTTTTGGCATTAAAGAAAGGTGAAATACCAAGAAAACGTTTGCTTATTGGGCTTTTAATCTAAATCAGTTTTTGTACTCTCAAGATTTAAATAAAAGAAGGAAGTCTGTAAACAGAAGGTTGTAAAAAACGGGTTGTTGGAATAAGTGTCCATTTGAGCACAAAAAAGCACCGAATCGGTGCGCAAAATGTGAACGGATAATTTTTAGTTTAACTTACTACGTTGTTTCGAATGGTTCCTATGAGCCTATTATGGCCTATCTTAATGATAAGGTCACCTATTTTTTGACATATAAAAACGAGATTAGGGGCGTGTCGTATGGTTAAGTGCATGCCCCTTAATTTATAATACAGAGGCCATCAAGGGCTGTATTATCGTTAAAAAATATGCTATAATATAGGATATGCATTATGAAGACTATATTTGGGATTTAGGTGGCACATTGCTAGATAACTATGAGATATCTACAAAAGCATTTGTTGAGACCTTATCAAGCTTTGGGATAAAAGCGTCGCACGATGAGGTCTATCATTATCTCAAGTGTTCAACTGATGCAGCCATCAGACAGTTTATCCCAGAAGAACCCAGATTTTTACCTTTGTATAAACAAGCCGAAAAAAAGCAGCTAGAGCATCCGATTTTATTTGACGGTGCTAGAGCTATTTTGGAGCGTATTGTTAGAGAGGGGAGTCGCAATTTTTTGGTATCTCATCGTGATAATCAGGTGATGAGTCTATTAGATAAGATGGCTATTGCTTCTTATTTTACTGAGGTTGTGACAGCTGATAATGGCTTTTTGCGAAAGCCAGACCCTGAGAGTTTTTTATATTTGAAGGAAAAATACCATATTACAAATGCGCTTGTTATCGGTGATCGTGAGATAGATAGCCAAGCAGGAAGTAGAGCTGGATTTGCGACCTTGTTGGTTGATGGCAAAAAATCCTTGATGGAGATCATAAAATAATGACAGAAGAAAAAAATTTAGAAGCATTGGCAAATGAATATAATGCTAGCCAAATTCAAGTCTTAGAGGGATTAGAGGCTGTCCGTATGCGTCCAGGGATGTATATCGGTTCAACTTCATCTGAAGGACTGCATCATTTGGTGTGGGAAATTGTAGATAATTCTATTGATGAGGCTTTAGCTGGATTTGCGAGTCATATCGAGGTGTTTATTGAAGCAGATGATTCTATCACAGTTATTGATGATGGACGTGGTATTCCAGTAGATATCCAAGAAAAGACAGGACGTCCTGCCGTTGAGACTGTTTTTACGGTCTTGCATGCTGGAGGAAAGTTTGGAGGTGGCGGCTATAAGGTATCTGGTGGTCTCCACGGTGTGGGCTCTTCTGTTGTCAATGCGCTATCAACTCAGCTAGATGTTAGAGTTTATAAAAATGGTAAAATTCATTTTCAAGAATATCAAAGAGGACAAGTATTAGCAGACTTGGCTGTTATTGGGGATACGGATCGTACAGGAACGGCAGTGCACTTTACTCCTGATGCTGCTATTTTCACAGAAACGACAACCTATGATTTTGCTAAATTAGCGAAACGCATTCAAGAGTTAGCCTTTTTAAATCGTGGTTTGAAGATTTCCATTACAGATAAGCGTGAGGGTAAAGAACAGTCAAAGACATTCCACTATGAAGGTGGGATTGTATCATATGTGTCTTTCATCAATGAAAATAAAGATTTGATTTTTGAAGATCCGATTTATACAGACGGCGAGATGGAAGGCATTACGGTTGAGGTTGCTATGCAATATACGACAACCTATCATGAGACAATTATGAGCTTTGCCAATAATATCCACACCCATGAAGGTGGGACACACGAACAAGGTTTTAGGACAGCACTGACTCGTGTGATCAATGATTATGCTAAGAAAAACAAACTCATCAAAGATAATGAAGATAATCTAACAGGTGAGGATGTACGTGAAGGGTTGACGGCAGTGATTTCGGTGAAACACCCTAATCCACAATTTGAAGGGCAAACCAAGACAAAACTTGGGAATTCAGAAGTGGTTAAAATCACCAATCGTTTGTTCAGTGAGGCATTTGGGCGCTTTCTTCTTGAAAATCCTCAGATAGCTAAGAAGATTGTAGAAAAAGGCATTTTAGCCTCTAAAGCTCGTATTGCAGCCAAAAGAGCGCGTGAGGTGACACGTAAAAAATCAGGATTAGAGATCTCAAATCTTCCAGGTAAGTTGGCGGATTGTTCTTCTAATGATGCTAGCCAAAATGAACTATTTATCGTTGAGGGGGATTCTGCAGGGGGCTCTGCTAAGTCAGGGCGCAATCGTGAATTTCAAGCTATTTTGCCTATTCGCGGTAAGATTCTTAACGTTGAGAAAGCCAGCATGGATAAGATTTTAGCTAATGAAGAAATTCGAAGCTTATTTACAGCCATGGGGACAGGTTTTGGTGCTGATTTTGATGTATCTAAGGCACGTTATCATAAGCTCGTTATTATGACAGATGCTGATGTGGATGGTGCTCATATCAGGACACTGTTATTGACCTTGATTTATCGTTTTATGCGTCCTATCTTAGAAGCAGGTTATGTGTATATCGCTCAACCACCTATCTATGGTATTAAGGTTGGTAGTGATATAAAAGAGTACATCCAGCCAGGTGCTAATCAAGAAGTTGAATTGCAAGAGGCTATTGCACGCTATAGTCAAGGACGTTCAAAGCCAAGTGTACAGCGCTATAAAGGGCTTGGAGAGATGGATGATCATCAATTATGGTCAACTACCATGGACCCAGAACATCGCCTTATGGCGCGTGTCTCTGTGGATGATGCCGCAGAGGCAGATAAAATCTTTGATATGCTCATGGGTGATCGTGTAGAACCTCGTCGTGAGTTTATTGAGGAAAATGCCGTCTATAGCACGCTTGATATTTAACCTGCTTTTTGAAAAAATACAAGAAGTATGTTATAATCGTAACGTTCATTTTTATACTAAAACGATAATAAGATTACCAGCTTAATTTAGAGCTGTGTATGTAACGAAGGAGAAAACCATGTCTAGCGGACTTATCTTGCTGCTGATAGCTATTGTGCTTATTGTTATCGTAGCTTATCTAGCAGGGGTGATCATTCGAAAACGTAATGAATCGCTGATTTCTAGTCTTGACCAGCGCAAGCAAGCTCTTTTGGATTTACCAGTTCAAGAAGAGATTGATGCGGTTCAAGAGTTGCATCTTATTGGGCAGAGTCAGACTACTTTTCGTGAATGGAGTCAAAAATGGTCAGATGTCTCTAAAAACATCTTTCCAGAAATTGAAGCCCATACTTTAGAGGCTGAAAGTTTAAACGACACCTTTAATTTTATTAAAGCAAAGCATGAGATTGATAATGCAGATAGCCAATTAAGTCTTGTTGAAGAAGATATCACAGCCATCAGAGAGGCTTTGTCTATCCTAAAAGAACAAGAAGAAAAAAATAGTGCTCGTGTGACGCATGCACTTGATTTGTATGAAATTCTACAAAAAAATATCGAAGAAAATGAAGACAATTTTGGCTCTACCATGCCAGAAATTGAAAAGCAGTTGCGAAATATTGAAGCTGAATTTTCACAATTTGTGACTCTCAATTCAACTGGTGACCCTATGGAAGCTTCTGAGGTCTTAGATAAGGCAGAAGAGCATACTATTGCACTTGGTCAAATTTCAGAGCAAATTCCAGCTATTGTTGCTAAATTAGAAGATGATTTTCCAGATCAATTGGATGATTTGGAAAACGGTTATCGTAGTCTTCTTGAAGCTAATTATCATTTTCCTGAGAAAGATATTGAAGCCCGTTTTCAAGGGATTCGTGACGATGTTAGGGCTAATAGTTTTGAATTAGTCACACTAGATTTAGACCGTGCTCGTGAGGAAAATGACAGTATTCAGTCTAAGATTGATACGCTGTATCAACTTTTTGAGCGTGAGATTGAAGCTCAAAAGGTGGCGCATAGAGATAGTAAGCGACTGCCAAAATTCTTAGCGCATGCTGAAGATAACGTCAAAAAATTGGAAAAAGAAATCCGTCGTTTGACGATTCGCTATATTATTGCGGAGAATCATCATTTGAGTATCCGTCCTTTTGAACGTGAGTTAGAGACGATTCGTCGTGATGTTTTGCCTTATGTTGAGAGTTTTGACAAAGCAGAGAAACCTTTCTCAGAGCTTCAAGTTCTTTTTGACAAGGCTTTGCAGAAGTTGAGTGACCTTGAAGAAGAACAGATGGATCTTTACCATGAAATTCGTGATTTAGAAAAGATAGAGGTTGTTGCTCGTCGTAATGTAGATGATTATATCAATCGTTTGCATGTGATCAAGCGTTTTATGGAAAAACGTCATTTACCAGGTATTCCTCAGGATTTCATGAGTCTGTTCTTTACGACAAGTTCTCAACTAGAAGCCTTGATGGATGAGTTGGGACGTGATCGCATTGATATTATGGCAGTTAACCGCCTCTCAGAAGTAGCTACAAATGCCATTCATCATCTTGAAAGTTCTGCTTATCAAGTCGTTCAAGATGCTGTCTTAACGGAGCAACTCTTGCAGTATTCTAACCGTTATCGTAGCTTTGAGCCTAGCATTCAACAAAGTTTTGAGAATGCCTTGAAATTGTTTGAGGTAGATAATAACTATGCTGCTTCTTTTGATGAAATTTCAACGGCTTTAGAGATTGTTGAGCCAGGTGTGACAGAGCGCTTTGTTAGCTCTTATGAAAAAACACGTGAACAGATTCTCTTTTAAAAGTAAGATCATATGATCTTACTCTTTTTTTGTTCATATGATCGTGTGAGTCTAGTTTTGTACACAAAACTGTGTGTTTCTTGGTCTTTTATGTAAGCGCATTCCTTTGTATAATAATCTTGTAAGAACGTTCGACACATCATTTTGAAAAAGGAGAAGAAATATGGACTTCCTTATAGGCATTCTTAACTGGTTCTCGCAAAACATCTTGCAAAAACCAGCATTCTTTGTTGGTCTGTTAGTTTTGATAGGCTATATCTTACTAAAAAAACCTTGGTATGATGTTTTTGCAGGCTTTGTCAAAGCTACCGTAGGTTATATGATTTTAGATGTGGCGGCAGGGGGATTGGTTGGTACATTCCGTCCAATTTTGACAGCGCTTAACTACAAATTCAATATCGGAGCTGCAGTCATTGACCCTTACTTTGGATTGACAGCAGCAAATGAAAAAATTGTAGAAGAATTTCCAGCATTTGTCGGAGTGGCTACTTCAGCTCTTTTGGTAGGATTCTTTGTCAATATTTTACTGGTTGCGCTTCGTAAGATTACTAAGGTACGTACCTTGTTTATTACAGGTCATATCATGGTTCAGCAAGCAGCGACTATCACAGTGATGGTCTTGCTCATCCCAACCTTTACTAAAAATTCATTATTAGCGACTCTTGCAGTTGGTTTGGTCTGTGGTTTGTACTGGGCAGTCAGCTCAAACTTGACAGTCGAGCCTACACAACGTCTAACAGGTGGCGGTGGTTTTGCTATCGGACACCAACAACAATTTGCCATTTGGTTTGTGGATAAGGTTGCCCCAAAACTTGGTAAAAAAGAAGATAATCTTGACAACCTTAAATTACCAACCTTCTTAAACATTTTCCACGATACAGTGGTTGCATCAGCTACCTTAATGCTTGTCTTCTTTGGAGCAATCCTATTTGTCCT
The DNA here is from genome assembly GCF_047290665.1 of Streptococcus lishijunsis. NCBI lineage: Bacteria > Bacillati > Bacillota > Bacilli > Lactobacillales > Streptococcaceae > Streptococcus > Streptococcus lishijunsis. Next base: position 9,987 of record NZ_JBLBUC010000018.1, read on the forward strand.
AGGTCCAGACATCATGGCTAATGCAGAAGTTATCACTTCTGGAACACTTTACAATCCAGAAAAACAATCATTCTTTATGTATGTCATCCAAACTGCCTTTACATTCTCTGTTTATCTCTTTATCTTGATGCAGGGTGTACGTATGTTTGTTGGTGAATTGACAAATGCCTTCCAAGGTATCTCTAGCAAGTTGCTTCCAGGGTCATTCCCAGCAGTTGACGTAGCAGCAGCCTTTGGATTTGGCTCACCAAGTGCCGTGCTCTTTGGTTTTGCAACTGGTTTGATTGGTCAGTTGGTGACTATCATCCTCTTGATTGTCTTTAAAAACCCAATTCTTATCATCACTGGATTTGTACCTGTCTTCTTTGACAATGCAGCGATTGCTGTATATGCAGATAAACGTGGTGGTTGGAAAGCAGCTCTGACACTTTCCTTTATCTCAGGTATTCTTCAAGTTGCCATCGGAGCAGTTGCTGTTAGCCTATTAGGTCTTGTTGGTGGTTTCCATGGTAACATTGACTTGGATATTCCTTGGGTACCGTTTGCTTACCTCTTTAAATACCTCGGTGTTATTGGCTATGTTTTGGTTTGCTTGTTCTTGTTGCTTATCCCACAATTACAATTTGCTAAAGCCAAAGATAAAGAAGCTTACTACCGCGGTGAAGCACAAGGGGAATAGTTCATATCTCGCTAATTAATTGATATTACAACATTGGAGGAAAATATTATGGTTAAAGTACTTACAGCATGTGGAAATGGTATGGGTTCATCTATGGTTATCAAGATGAAAGTAGAAAATGCTCTTCGTCAGTTGGGCGTAAGCAACATCGAATCTGCATCATGTTCAGTCGGTGAAGCAAAAGGATTAGCATCTGGCTATGACATCGTAGTTGCTTCAAATCACCTTATCAGCGAACTTGAAGGTCGCACAAATGGAAAGCTTATCGGGCTTGATAATCTTATGGATGACAACGAAATCAAGACTAAGCTAGAAGCAGCGCTTTAATCCGATAACATCTCAGTCTGACAATTAGATAGTTACCATTGGTAACAAAGTAGTAATAGTAGGGAGTGAGTTGCCATCAGGTACGATGCGCCCTCGCTCCTTATTTTAGTAGAAAAGTAAAGGGGTATCTCATGAATTTAAAACAAGCTTTTATCGAAAACGACTCTATTCGCCTAGGATTGACTGCTAAAGACTGGCAAGAAGCGGTAAAATTATCGGTTGATCCATTGATTGAAAGTGGCGCTGTACTATCAGAATACTATGACGCTATCATTGCTTCTACAAAAGAACACGGACCTTATTATATCTTGACACCAGGCATGGCAATGCCACATGCACGTCCTGAAGCAGGTGTACAACGTGATGCCTTCTCATTGATTACTTTGACTGAGCCTGTTACTTTCTCTGATGGTAAAGAAGTATCGGTTCTCTTAACACTTGCAGCTACTAGCTCAGCTATTCACGCTTCTGTGGCTATTCCACAAATTATAGCTTTGTTTGAATTAGACAATGCTATTGATCGTCTGCTGGCTTGTCAGACAAAAGAAGATGTCCTTGCTTTGGTTGAAGAATCTAAAAATAGCCCATACCTTGAAGGTTTTGACCTTGACTAAAGACTAAGTGTAGGATAGAAAAAGGAGAATCACACATGACAAAACAATTACCAAATCTACAAGTTGCTCTTGACCACTCTGACTTACAAGGAGCTATTAAAGCTGCTGTATCTGTAGGTGCAGAAGTCGATGTTATTGAAGCTGGTACAGTCTGCCTTCTTCAAGTGGGTAGTGAATTAGTAGAAGTCCTCCGTAGTCTTTTCCCAGACAAAATCATCGTAGCTGACACAAAATGTGCAGATGCTGGTGGTACAGTTGCTGCTAATAATGCTAATCGTGGTGCTGACTGGATGACATGTATTTGTTCAGCAACTATTCCAACGATGAAAGCTGCTAGAAAAGCGATTGAAGAAGTTCGTGGCGAACGTGGTGAAATCCAAATCGAACTATATGGTGACTGGACTTATGAACAAGCCCAACAATGGCTAGATGCAGGTATCTCACAAGCCATTTATCACCAATCACGTGACGCCCTTCTTGCTGGTGAAACTTGGGGTGAAAAAGATCTTAACAAAGTTAAAAAATTGATTGAGATGGGATTCCGTGTATCTGTTACAGGTGGTCTTGATGTAGATACTTTGAAATTGTTTGAAGGCGTTGATGTCTTTACCTTTATCGCAGGACGCGGTATCACAGAAGCAGAAAATCCAGCTGCAGCGGCACGTGAATTTAAAGAAGAAATCAAACGTATCTGGGGGTAGGCTATGGCACGTCCAATTGGTATTTATGAAAAGGCAACGCCAAAGCACTATACTTGGCTAGAACGCCTTCATTTCGCAAAAGAATTGGGATTTGACTTTGTGGAGCTATCTATTGACGAATCAGACGAGCGACTAGCTCGCCTTGATTGGTCAAAAGAAGAGCGCCTAGAATTGGTTAAGGCTATTTTTGAGACAGGTGTACGTGTTCCTACAATTACGTTCAGTGGCCATCGTCGTTTTCCAATGGGTTCAAATGATCCAGAAAAAGAAGCACGTGCTATGGATATGATGAAAAAATGTATCGTTTTTGCTCAAGATATCGGAGTACGTAACATTCAGCTAGCAGGCTATGATGTCTATTACGAGGAAAAATCACCTGAGACAAGAGCTCGTTTCATTAAAAATCTTCGTCAAGCCTGTACTTGGGCAGAAGAAGCCCAAGTCATTCTCTCAATTGAGATCATGGATGATCCTTTCATGAATTCTATTGAAAAATATTTGGCAGTTGAAAAAGAAATCGACTCACCTTATTTGTTTGTCTATCCAGATACTGGAAATGTATCAGCTTGGCATAATGATTTATGGAGTGAATTTTTCATCGGTCATCGCTCTATTGCAGCATTGCACATTAAGGATACGTACGCCGTGACGGAAGATTCACCAGGGCAATTTCGTGATGTGCCATTTGGTCAAGGCTGTGTCAACTGGGAAGAGATGTTTGATGTTATCAAAAAAACCAACTACAATGGACCATTCTTGATTGAAATGTGGTCTGAAAATTGTGAGACGGTAGAAGAGACGAAAAAAGCGATTAAAGAAGCACAAGAGTTTCTTTATCCATTGATGGAAAAAGCGGGGGTAAAATAATGGCTAAATCATTAGCAGAAATGCGTCAACGTGTATGCGATGCCAATAAATCATTGCCTGAGCATGGTTTGGTTAAGTTTACATGGGGAAATGTTTCAGAGATTGATCGCGAGGCAGGTTTGATTGTTATCAAACCCTCAGGCGTTGATTATGATAAATTGACTCCTGAGAATATGGTAGTGACTGATCTTGATGGTAACGTAGTAGAGGGAGATCTTAATCCTTCATCTGACCTACCTACTCACGTAGAGCTATACAAGGCTTGGCCAGAAGTGGGAGGTATTGTTCATACTCACTCGACAGAAGCCGTTGGTTGGGCACAAGCAGGGCGTGATATTCCTTTTTATGGAACAACACACGCAGATTACTTCTATGGTCCTGTCCCATGTGCACGCTCATTGAGTGCTGAAGAAGTCGATAGTGCTTACGAAAAAGAAACAGGTACTGTGATTATCGAAGAATTCGCTAAACGCGACTTAGATCCAATTGCTGTTCCAGGTATTGTTGTACGTAATCACGGTCCATTTACTTGGGGTAAAGATCCTGCTCAGGCCGTTTATCACGCTGTTGTTCTTGAAGAAGTAGCTAAAATGAACCGCTTTACAGAACAAATCAATCCACGTGTTGAGCCAGCACCAAAATACATTATGGACAAACACTACCTGCGTAAACATGGTCCAAATGCTTACTATGGTCAAAAAGGTGACGCGCACTAAACCTAAAGAGCTAGTAGAGTTGATATGAAGACTCTTTGATGGCTATGCGAGATGAGATACTTATCTCGTCTTTTATGACAAAGAATTGAAAGGGATTACAGATGAAATACTTCTTAGATACAGCTAATGTTGACGAAATTAAACGCTTGAATGCTCTTGGGATTGTGGATGGTGTAACAACCAACCCAACTATTATCTCACGTGAGGGACGTGATTTTGAGACGGTTATCAAAGAAATTTGTACCATTGTTGATGGTCCTGTCAGTGCAGAAGTTACTGGTCTTACACGTGAAGAGATGATTGAAGAAGCTCGTAGTATCTCAAAATGGGCTGATAATGTTATCATCAAAATTCCAATGACAGAAGAAGGGCTTGCTGCTGTTAGTGTCTTATCAAAAGAAGGTATCAAGACCAATGTGACACTTATCTTTACGGTATCACAAGGTCTCTCTGCAGTGAAAGCAGGTGCTACTTACATTAGTCCATTTATCGGGCGTTTAGAAGATATCGGTACAGATGCTTATGCTTTGATTGAAGATTTACGTGATATTATTGATTTTTATGGATACGATTCAGAAATCATTGCAGCGAGCATTCGTGGCTTACCTCATGTAGAAGGTGTGGCAAAGCGTGGTGCTCATATTGCGACTATTCCAGATAATGTCTTTGCTAAATTGTTCTCACATCCGTTGACAGATCAAGGTATTGAGACCTTTATGCAGGATTGGGAAGCCTTTAAAAAATAGAGTGAGAGAGTTTGGTTATCGCCAAACTCTTTTTCAAAAAACGCTTAGCAGCTTTGTTAGGCTAAAGAAAGGGCTATTCTAAGATAAACATGATATAATATAAATGATTTTATATAAGGAGTAGTCAAAAGATGATTGTACTTGATAAAAAAAGTTATGCTCTCTTGTCTTATTTAATTCATCTGGAGAAGCCAAAAACCATCATGGCTATCTCAAAGCATTTAGGACAATCTAGACGTAAAATTTATTATCATTTAGAAAAGATAAACGAAGCCCTTCCTGATGGGGTTGAGCAAATTGTCAGTCATCCAAGGATTGGTATTATTTTAGATAGTGAGCAAAAAGCAGCCTGTCAAGCTTTACTAGATCACTTAGATGCTTATAGCTATGTGATGAATCCTAGAGAGCGTATGGAGTTGATGTTGGTTTATATCGCAGTAGCTGATAGCCGTGTGACCCTTGAGCAGTTGATGCGCTTGACAGAAGTTTCTCGAAATACAGTTTTAAATGATCTTAATACCTTGAGAGAACGTTTGGCGCTAGATCGCTATACCGTACAGATATATGTAACCAAGACCAGAGGGTATTATCTAGAAGCTCATCCTTTGGTCAAGATACAGTTTGTCCACCGCACCTTGTATGATATTTATAGCAGGGAATCTGAGAGTTTTAAAAAGATTTTATCTGACAAAATTGTGAGTTTTACACAAGATAAGACCCTCTACTCTAAGGTCAGAGGTGATTACCTCATTCAGCTTTTAGGTGACGTCCGTGAAGAAATGGGGAAAAAACTAAACAGTCAAGACAGTCAGTTCATGGTGGAGACACTTCCTTATTTATTGATGAGCTATCGTAATATGGTTATCAGCGAGACTGAAAAAAAAGATTTGGAAAAAGAGTTTAGCCTGACCAAGGAGCGTATTGAGTATCGTATTGCTGAAAAATTGGCTCAAAGGATGCAAGAAGCTTTTGGTATTGTTTATGATGATGTGGAGCGAAGCTTTATTACCATGTTCTTGTTATCTTTTCGAAAGGAAAATGATAGTCATAACAACAGCTCGGACTTTGATGATATGCGAGAAGTCATCAATTCTTTTTTAGATAACTTTGAAGGCGCTTATGAGTTAACGTTTGAACATAAAGATGAGCTTATCAATCAGTTAATCACGCATTGTAAGGCACTATTGTATCGAAAAACCTACGGTATCTACTCCGTAAATCCGATGACTGAGCAGATTATGGATAAGTATGGCTGGTTATTTTTTATGACTAAATCAAGTGCCCATATCTTAGAGACAGCTTGGAATATCCAGCTGACTGATGCTGATATCGCTTATTTGACCATTCATTTGGGTGGTTCACTTTATAATATCAGCGATGAAGGGCGTTATCAGCCTAGCGTCATTTTGGTTTGTGATGAAGGGATTGGCTCTAGAAAATTTCTTCAAAAACAATGCCAGCGCTATATTCCACAGGCGAAAATTGAGGCAGTATTTACTTCTGAGCAATTTGACAGTGTCAAGGATATTGTGACGTCAGATGTTGTGATTGCAACGTCAGATGGGATTGAGACGGAGCTTCCGACGATTTTGGTACACTCTGTCTTAACCAATGATGATATTATTCGTTTAGTTTCTTTTGTTTATTCTAACGGAAAACGTACCGCTAGAGATTTATCTAAAGAGCTAGATACTGTCTTAAAACATTATGTGTCAAATGAGAGTGATCGCTATGTTTTACGCAATCAAATCGAGAAGATTTTCCGTGAAGAATTGTTGCGTGACTTAAAGGGAGAATGAGTCTAATGATTAGGCTTTTTCTTTTTAGGATAAAGATGATTAGGGAGTTTTGAGAGTCTAGTTATGGACACAAAACTGTGTGTTTCTTGGTCTTTTTGTTTGCGCTTACAAATAGTATACTAAGAGTGTAACAAAAGTAAAAGAACTACGAGGAGGATTTATCAATGGCAAATGTGAAAGACATTACAAGAGAGTCATGGATTCTATCTACTTTCCCAGAATGGGGCACTTGGCTTAATGAAGAAATTGAAGAAGAAGTTGTTCCAGAAGGCAACTTTGCAATGTGGTGGCTAGGTAACTGTGGTGTTTGGATTAAGACACCTGGTGGTGCCAATGTTGTGATGGACCTTTGGTCTGCACGTGGTAAAGCGACTAAAAAAGTGAAAGATATGGTTTGGGGACATCAAATGGCTAATATGGCTGGTGTTCGTAAATTACAACCAAATCTTCGTGTACAGCCTATGGTGATTGATCCATTTGCAATCAATGAGCTAGATTACTATCTTGTATCACATGTCCACAGTGATCATATTGATATCTCAACAGCAGCAGCTATTGTAAACAATCCAAAACTTGACCATGTCAAATTTGTGGGTCCTTCTGGATGTCGTGATATCTGGATTGGCTGGGGTGTTCCAGAAGAGCGTATTATCACAATTGCGCCAGGAGAATCATTTGAATTTAAAGACATTAAAGTAACAGCTGTTGAGTCATTTGACCGTACTTGTCTTGTGACACTTCCAATTGAAGGATACGAAGAAAATGGCGACAGCCTTAAAGGATTGCCAGTAACAGATGAGTTGATGGCATCTAAAGCGGTTAACTACGTCTTTGAAACACCTGGTGGTACCATTTATCATGGTGCTGATTCTCACTTCTCAAACTACTTTGCAAAACATGGTAGAGATTTTGACATTGACGTTGCAATCAATAACTACGGTGATAACCCAATCGGTATCCAAGATAAGATGACATCTATTGATCTTTTACGTATGGCTGAAAATCTTCGTGCTAAAGTTATTATTCCAGTACACTATGATATCTGGTCAAACTTCATGGCATCAACAGACGAAATTTTGGCTCTTTGGAAAATGCGTAAAGAACGTCTTCAATACAACTTCCATCCATTTATTTGGGAAGTTGGTGGTAAATATACTTACCCACAAGACAAAGACAGAATTGAATACCACCACCCACGTGGATTTGACGATGCCTTTGAACATGACTCAAATATTCAATTTAAGGCACTTCTATAAGATAAACTCCCTCTATTAGAATATCAAGAAGTGTTCGTAAGGGTCATATCAGGCTGACAAACCCGTTTTTAAAACCGAATCATACGATATCCGCATATCGCACGATGTGCGGATATTTTCAAAGTGGCTAAAACGTGGTATTATGTAAGAGGAACTAAAAAAGGAGAAATATATGTCTAATTTATCAGTAAATGCGATCCGTTTTCTTGGTGTAGATGCGATTGAAAAATCAAAATCAGGGCACCCTGGCGTTGTGATGGGTGCTGCACCTATGGCTTATAGTTTGTTTACGAATCAATTGCGTATCAATCCAGAAAAGCCAAACTGGATCAATCGTGATCGATTTGTGCTGTCAGCAGGTCATGGCTCAATGCTACTTTATGCTCTCTTACACTTGTCAGGTTTTGAAGATGTGACCATTGATGAGATTAAGAATTTTCGTCAGTGGGGCTCTAAAACGCCAGGACATCCTGAGTATGGACATACAGCTGGTGTTGATACCACAACAGGACCTCTAGGACAAGGGATTTCAACAGCTACAGGTTTTGCCCAAGCAGAACGCTTTTTGGCAGCTAAGTATAACCGTGAGGGCTATAATATCTTTGACCACTATACTTATGTTATCTGTGGCGATGGTGACCTTATGGAAGGTGTATCTGGTGAGGCAGCATCTTATGCAGGTCTTCAACAGTTGGATAAATTGATTGTCCTTTATGATTCAAATAATATTTGTTTGGATGGTGGTACTGAGGATGCCTTTACTGAAGATGTGCGTGCACGCTACGAGGCTTACGGTTGGCACACAGCTTTAGTTGAAGATGGGACAGATGTAGCGGCTATCAATGCTGCTATTGAAGAAGCTAAAGCTTCTGGCAAGCCATCTTTGATTGAAGTTAAGACCATTATTGGCTATGGTTCTCCAAACAAACAAGGAACAAATGCGACTCACGGTGCCCCTCTAGGCGCAGAAGAAACACAAGCAACTCGTGAGAATCTATCTTGGGATTACGCTCCATTTGAAGTGCCAGAAGAAGTTTATCAAGATTTTAAAGTAAATGTAAGTGAGCGTGGTCAAGCTGCTTATGCGGCTTGGGAAAAACAAGTTGAAGACTATAAAAAAGCTTATCCAGAGCTAGCCCAAGAAGTAGAAGCAATCCTATCTGGTCAAGACCCTGTTGCGATCAAACCAGAAGATTTCCCAGCACTTGAGGCAGGTTTCTCTCAAGCAACACGTAATTCGTCACAAGATGCGCTTAATATTGCAGCTAAAGTGATGCCAAACTTCCTTGGCGGTTCTGCTGACCTTGCTCATTCTAATATGACCTATATCACATCTGATGGTCTGCAAGACAGTCAACATCCACTAAACCGTAATATTCAATTTGGTGTACGTGAATTTGCAATGGGAACTATCTTAAATGGTATGGCTGCTCATGGTGGGCTACGTGTTTATGGTGGTACATTCTTTGTCTTTTCAGACTATGTGAAAGCAGCGATGCGTTTGTCTGCTCTTCAAGGACTTCCAGTGACTTATGTCTTTACTCATGATTCTATCGCTGTTGGTGAAGATGGTCCAACACACGAGCCTATCGAGCATTTAGCTGGTTTACGTGCTATGCCTAATCTCAATGTCTTTCGTCCAGCAGATGCGCGTGAGACACAAGCAGCATGGTATTTAGCCTTGACTAGTCAACAAACACCGTCAGCACTTGTCCTTACACGTCAAAACTTGACTGTCGAAGAAGGAACTGATTTTGATAAGGTATCAAAAGGGGCTTATGTTGTCTATGAAGAAGAAGGATTTGACACTATTTTATTAGCATCAGGTTCTGAGGTCAACTTGGCTGTCAAAGCTGCTAAAGCTTTGGCGGAAGAAGGAATCAAGGTACGTGTCGTTTCTGTACCATCAACAGAACTCTTTGATGCTCAAGATGCTAGCTATAAAGAAGAGATCCTACCAAGTCAGATTCGTCGTCGTGTGGCTATTGAAATGGCAGCGACACAAAGCTGGTACAAGTATGTCGGTCTTGATGGTAGCGTAATTGGTATTGATCGCTTCGGCGCATCAGCACCAGCTCAAGAAGTCATTGACGCTTATGGCTTTACCGTTGACAACGTTGTCAAAGTGGTTAAAGAACTGTAATGATAACAAAAAGTGAAACACTCAGGTTTTCTTGAGTGTTTTTCTTATCTAGCCAGTGAGCGTAGCAAATTTATGCAAGTCAGATGAGAAATTGCTATAATAACAGTAAGAAAAGAGATATCTCACTTATGGAAGGCTAGCTTAGAGTGAGAGTCGTTTGTTAGTGTTCTGCTATATGGCTAGTATTGGCAGATGATTTAGGAGGCTACTTATGGTAAAAGAGTATGATATGATAGTGGTTGGTTTTGGGAAAGCAGGAAAAACCTTGGCAGGCAAGATGAGTGCCCTAGGTAAGAAAGTGGCTCTTGTTGAAGAAGACAGTAGCATGTATGGTGGTACTTGTATCAATATCGGCTGTATTCCGACTAAAACAATGATTGTAGCAGCAGAAGAGGATTTGTCATTTGCCCAAGTCATGGCACAAAAAGAAGCTGTAACCTCACGCTTACGCGGTAAAAATGAAGCGGTTTTAAAAGGTGCGGGAGTTGATTTATATAATGCTAAAGCGCGCTTTGTTGCCAATAAACGCTTAGAGATTACTTCAGGTGAGGATAAAGAGCAGTTGAGTGCTGATATTATCATCATCAATACAGGTGCCAAGTCTAATGTGCTACCGATAGAAGGACTTTTAGAGACGAGACATGTGGTTGATAGTACAGGGATTCAGCAATTAAAAGAGCAGCCTAAGCGTCTAGGCATTATTGGTGGTGGTAATATTGGGCTAGAGTTTGCCAGTCTTTATGCTAAGCTAGGAAGTCAAGTAACGGTCTTTGAAGCTGGGGAGAGGTTGTTGCCACGTGAGGAGCCTGTTGTCGCTCAAATGGCAAAAACTTACATGGAAGAAGACGGCATTACGTTTAAAATGGGCGCACGTATTTCACGCTTATCTAATGAAGGTGAGGAAGTGGTGTTGCGAGCAGATGATCAAGACTATCACTTTGACGTGGTTATGTATGCCACAGGGCGTAAACCCAATACAGATGATTTAGGATTAGAGACGACAGACATTGAGCTTAATGATCGTGGAGCGATTGTAGTGGATGAGTACTGTCAGACTAGTGTTAAAGATGTCTATGCAGTCGGTGATGTCAACGGTGGCTTACAGTTTACTTACACGTCTCTTGATGATTTCAGAATCGTTTACGGTAAGCTAACGGCTACTGGTGATTACAACCTAAATAAACGCCAAAATGTCCCAACAACAACCTTTATCGAACCAGCTCTCTCTAGCGTTGGTTTAAAAGAAGCTGATATTATCAAAGCAGGGATTCCTTATCAGTCTAAGGAGCTATTGGTGGCAGCTATGCCTCGTGGGCATGTCAATGATGACCTACGTGGTCTCTATAAGGTCCATGTCAATCCAGAGACTAAGGAGATTTTAGGAGCGACGTTATTTGCTAAGAATTCTGAAGAAAATATCAACATGATTAAGATGGCTATGGATAATCATATCCCATACACTTACTTGAAAAATCAAATCTTCACTCATCCGACAATGGCTGAAAATTTAAATGACGTTTTTGCGATAGATTGAGGATGATTCTTTTGAATTCTTGACTCCTATCTTTGAAACTTCTCTTTATTTATGGTATGATAGTTAGGCGAAAACATAGAAAGTTAGGAATTTTCCCTTATGTCTAAAGAAACATTAGTTGTCTTATATGGTGGACGCTCAGCCGAACGTGAGGTATCTGTCTTATCAGCAGAGAGTGTCGTTAGAGCGGTGAATTATGATAAGTATCTGGTAAAGACATATTTTATCAGTAAAGAGGGGCAATTTATTCAGACTCAGGTATTTACTGAGACACCAGACACTAATGAACGGTTAATGACAAATGAGACAATTGATCTTGCTAGAGCGATCTCTCCTAGTGATATCTATGAAGAAGGTGCAGTGGTCTTTCCTGTTCTTCATGGTCCTATGGGTGAAGATGGCTCAGTCCAAGGCTTTCTTGAAGTCTTAAGGATGCCTTATGTAGGGACAACTGTTTTAGCATCTAGTGTGGCTATGGATAAGATTACAACTAAGCAAGTGCTAGCCAGTACAGGCATTCCTCAGGTTGCTTATGTAGTCCATATCGAAGGTGATGCCTTTGAGATGACCTTGGCTTCTGTTGAGAAGACATTGACTTATCCTGTTTTTGTAAAGCCTGCCAACATGGGTTCTAGTGTCGGTATCTCAAAAGCAAGTAATGCCAGTGAGCTAAAGACAGCACTTGATTTAGCTTTGAAGTACGATAGCCGTATTTTAATTGAACAAGGTGTAGTCGCACGAGAGATTGAAGTAGGTATCCTAGGCAATACAGAGATTAAGACGACACTGCCAGGTGAAGTGGTTAAGGATGTTGATTTTTACGATTATGATGCCAAATATATTGATAACAAGATAGAGATGGCTATCCCAGCAGTTATTTCTGAGGAGATCTCAAATCGTATGCGTCACTACGCCCAATTAGCTTTTAAAGCTATCGGAGGTTGTGGATTGTCACGTTGTGACTTCTTTTTGACAGAAGAAGGTGAGATTTACCTCAATGAACTCAATACCATGCCTGGCTATACACAGTGGTCTATGTATCCACTCTTGTGGGACAATATGGGCTTGTCTTATAGCCAATTACTAGAAGAGTTGGTCACTCTAGCGCGTGAGATATTTGAAAAAAGAGAGGGTCATCTCTTGTCATAAAACGGTTAGTAGGATAATAAGAAAACCAATAGATAGGAGAGCAGGGTATAGTACACCTGCTCTTTCCTTTAGAAAAGATATTATGAATACAACATTAAATACATTACAAACAGAAATTTTAGAGACTTACCAAAAAGCCAATCAAGAAGCGCCAAAAGGTGGTGTTCTTTTTCTAGGTGATTCTTTGGTGGAGTTTTTGCCGACCGACAAACTGCACTTAGACGTGCCTATTTACAATAGAGGGATCAGAGGAAGTAATAGTCAGTCTTTAAGACGTTATCTAAAAGTATTGACGGCAGGCTTAGAGCCTGAAAAGATTGTGTTGTTGATAGGGACAAACGATCTGATGCTAGGCTCTTCAGTAGGAGATTTACTGGTGCATATTGAAGCTATTTTAGCTTATCTCAAAGAGAGGTTTCCGAAGGCGGATTGTTATCTTGAGAGTCTTTACCCAAGGCGCGTATCAGAGCGCTACGGCTCTGCTTTAGTGGATGAGATTGCAGAGACCAACCTTTATTTGCGTCACTTAGAGGCTCATTTTATTGATATTTACCCTCATCTGGTAGGTGATAAGGGGCTCTTAAAGGAGAGTTTTACACGTGATGGGGTGCACTTGACTTATCAAGGTTATCAGCCTGTTTTGGCAGTGCTAGAGGAGGTGCTTGGTCAATGACTTTGTCTCAACTATATGAAAAATGGAGTCGCTTCATTAGCGCTGGTTTGATGATAGTGTTAGGTCTATGCCTGATGCTATTTAATCGCTATTTTGTGGCGGATATGACTTGGTGGATAGGCTTGATTCTTATCTTAGTTGGGCTATTTCGCTTGAGTGAGCGTTTATTTAGAAAATATCATGCTAAGTCATCTTCGACCAACACCATTAGTCTAGTGGATGCCTTTTTACATATGGGCTTGGGTATCTTTCTCTTATGGTGTAGTGGTGATGCGGCAGCTCTTTTAAATGACGGCTTTGGTCTTTACCAATTGATGGTAGGCGTAGTGAGTCTCATCACAGCTTATCTTCTCAAAAAAGATAGGGCTAAAGGTACTCTAAAGGAGCTAATTACTGGTATGGTGACCTTGGTCTGGGGGATTTACTCGCTGATAAGTAATCACACCATTACCGATAATATCATATTGATGGGTCTTTATGTGCTTTTTCTTGGTATTATGTGGTTGATAGATGCTAAAGATCTGCAAACCCCTGACACGGAGCAAGAAGTGACGAAGCGTCGTTTTCGAATAGGGCTACCTGTCTTGGTGACCATGCTGATCCCAGCTGATACACTCTTAAAAATACACCACCTACTCAATAAAGATATCAGTGCTGAACATGTCAAAGAGGAGATTATCCCTAAAATTAACAAGGAAGTTTTAGGGGATCCTGTGTTAGATGTTTTCATCCATGTCAGCAAAGGTATCTTTGGATCGGTCGGTCATGTCGATGTGAGTTATAAAGGTCGCGTGTATTCGTATGGCTCTTATGATGTTGATTCTGTTAGACTTTTGGGGTCTGTGGGAGATGGCTGTTTCTTTACTTTAGCAAAAGAAGATTATTTACAGTATTGCATGGACTATGGTAAGACTCTTTTTGAGTATCAGGTCGTGTTGACTAAGGAGCAGCAAGAGGCGTTTGAAAAGAAACTAAATCATATTTATGATATGACCATTCCATGTCAGCTCACCAGTCAAAAGCAAAAAGCGAGCTATTTAGGGAAAATGGTAGCACGATTTCCGACTAAGACCTATAAGTTTACTGAGTCACGCTTTAAGACTTATTTTGTGTTAGGGACTAATTGTGTGCTTTTGGCAGATGAGTTGATTGGAACCAGTGGTTTAGACTTGATTGCGATGGAAGGGATCTTGTCTCCAGGGACTTATTATGAGTATTTTCATAGACAATATGAGAGCCCAAACTCCATCGTAGTGGGGGAGGTGATTCATAACGCTCATCTAGAAAAGGACACGAAATAAGTTATTTCTAAAAGCTTGCTAGCTCTTTGAGTTTGTATTTGAAAGAGGTCTGGTTTTTGTGGTATAATGCTACTAATTACAGGTAAAGGAATAGAAGATGAAATTAACATTACATGAAGTTGCAAAGGTTGTAGAGAGTCTAACCCCTCTCTCAGATGTCGAAGACGTTCCCATACGTTCTATAGAGTTTGATAGCCGCAAAGTAGAAGAGGGGACTTTGTTTGTTCCCTTAAAAGGTGTTCGTGATGGGCATATGTTTATTGAGACTGCTTTTGAAAAAGGCGCTTGTGCGACCTTTTCAGAGCATAAAATAGCTGATCACCCTTATCTCTTAGTTGAGGATTGCTTGGTGGCTATGCAGCGTCTAGCCAGCTATTATTTAGAAAAATTGCGTGTTGATGTGATAGCTGTCACAGGCTCAAATGGGAAAACAAGTACAAAAGACATGATTGCTAGTGTGCTTGAGACGACTTATAAGACTTATAAGACGCAAGGAAATTACAACAATGAAATTGGTCTGCCTTATACGGCTCTACACATGCCAGATGACACCGAAAAAATTGTGCTTGAGATGGGGCAAGATCATATGGGCGATATTCATCTGCTATCGACTTTAGCGAAACCTCGTATTGCTGTGGTGACCTTGATTGGAGAGGCGCATTTGGAGTTCTTTGGTAGCCGTCGTGAGATTGCTCGGGGGAAATTACAGATTGTTGATGGTATGGACTCAAATGGTATTGTTCTGCTTCCTAATGATCCTATTATTGAAGCGTATCTACCACTTGATCAAAAAGTCATTACCTTTGGCGATGGAGCAGAACTACAGGTGCAAGAAGCGATTGAGCATAAGGATAGTCTAACCTTTAAAACCAATGTCATGGAGCGCGCTATTAAGCTACCTGTCACGGGAAAATACAATGCTATCAATGCGATGTTGGCGGCTTATGTTGGGAAATTATTAGCGATTTCTGATGATGACATTAAAGAGGCTTTGGAGCATCTTGTTTTAAGTGCTAATCGTACTGAATGGAAAAAAGCAGCTAATGGAGCAGATATCTTATCTGATGTCTATAATGCCAATCCAACAGCTATGCGCTTGATTTTAGAGACGTTTTCAAGCATTCCTAAAAACCCTTCAGGAAAGAAGATCGCAGTCTTAGCAGATATGAAAGAGTTAGGTGAAGCGTCTCAAGAACTTCACAATCAGATGATTATGAGTTTATCACCTGATGAGATTGATACTGTTATTTGCTATGGAGAAGATATTGCAGGTCTAGCACAACTGGCTAGTCAGATGTATCCTATTGGCAAGGTCTATTACTTTAAAAAGACAGCTGATGAGGATCAGAGCGAAGAGCTGTATCAGTGTATTAAGGAAAACTTAGACTCGCAAGACCAAATTTTATTTAAAGGTTCCAATGCGATGGGCTTAGCTGATATCGTTAAGCGTTTGGAGATGGCATAAGACAAATCAGCTACTCAGTAGCTGATTTTATTTTTATTCGTTTTTTAGATGACAAGCCTTATAATATACAGGTTAACTAAAAGATGTTATACTTAATTTACGAACGATTGTACCAAAAAAACTTAATATCGTGCGTAAAGGAGGAGATATGAAAACAACTAACCGTTATGTTGTTGCCAGTGCAGGTGTTGTGTTGCATCTCATGTTGGGGTCCACTTATGCTTGGTCCATTTACCGTAACCCAATTATGGCTGAGACAGGCTGGAGCCAATCAGAAGTTGCTTTTGCCTTTAGCTTAGCTATTTTTTGCTTAGGGTTATCGGCAGCTTTTATGGGCCGTTTGGTTGAGAGATTTGGCCCACGCTTGACGGGTTCTATTTCGGCTGTTTTGTATGCAGGCGGCAATATCTTGACGGGACTTGCGATTGCTGAGCATCAGCTTTCTCTTCTTTACATTGCTTATGGTATTTTAGGAGGGATAGGTCTTGGAGCAGGCTATATCACACCAGTGTCAACGATTATCAAATGGTTCCCTGATAAGAGAGGGCTAGCAACAGGACTAGCTATCATGGGATTTGGTTTTGCATCGCTTTTGACTAGTCCTATTGCTCAAGCTTTGATTTCACACATTGGTGTGGTGCAGACTTTTTATATGTTGGGGATTGTGTATTTTGTTGTGATGTTTAGTGTCTCCCAGTTTATCAAGCGTCCTACTAAGGAAGAGCTAGAAGCTTTAGCAAATGGCAATGACTCTAAAGGACATAAGCCAGTGACTTTTGACGGTTTGACTGCTAACCAGGCTCTTGGGACCAAATCTTTTTATTTGATGTGGTTTATGCTATTTATCAATATAGCTTGTGGTTTAGGTATCATCTCAGCAGCCTCTCCTATGGCTCAGGATTTAGCTAGACTTTCAGCAGAGCAAGCAGCTCTTATGGTTGGTATCCTTGGCATTTTTAATGGTTTTGGTCGTCTTTTGTGGGCTGGTTTGTCAGATTATATTGGTCGTCCCTTGACCTTTAGTTTACTTTTTCTAGTGAATCTTGTGATGACAGGACTTCTCTTTATCGAAGGCCAATCCTTGATTTTTGTAGTAGCCATGTCACTTTTGATGACGTGCTATGGTGCTGGTTTTTCGTTAATACCTGCTTATCTGAGCGATGTCTTTGGGACAAGAGAGCTTGCGGCGCTTCATGGCTATATCTTGACAGCCTGGGCAGCGGCAGGGCTTGTAGGACCGCTTTTATTGTCTGAGACATATGAGTGGTCACAATCCTACACAACAACCTTATTGGCATTTTGTGTCCTCTATGTGATTGGCTTTGCTATTTCGTGGTATCTAAAAGCGACTATCGCTAAAGATAAGGATAAGCTTAGCTTGAAATCAAAGGTAAAATAATTTATAATGAAAAGAGCTTGAGAAGCTCTTTTTCGTCTTTAGAGGAGTTTCTTTCATGGATAACAAAGATAAAAAAGGATAGAACATGACACTTGAAGATGCAATCAAAAAACGCCGTACCTTTGCCATCATCTCTCACCCCGATGCTGGTAAGACGACAATTACAGAACAATTACTCTACTTTGGTGGTGAAATTCGTGAAGCAGGTACTGTCAAAGGGAAAAAAACAGGTACTTTTGCCAAGTCAGACTGGATGGATATTGAGAAACAGCGTGGTATCTCGGTGACGTCATCTGTAATGCAGTTTGACTATGCGGGCAAACGTGTCAATATCCTTGATACTCCAGGACACGAGGATTTTTCTGAGGACACTTACCGAACCCTAATGGCAGTAGATGCGGCTGTCATGGTTGTGGATTCGGCTAAGGGGATTGAGGCGCAGACTAAAAAGTTATTTGAGGTTGTTAAACAGCGCAATATTCCTGTCTTTACGTTTATCAATAAATTGGACCGAGATGGTCGCGAGCCGCTTGACTTATTAGAAGAGCTAGAGGATGTACTTGGGATTGCTTCTTATCCGATGAACTGGCCTATTGGTATGGGACGAGCCTTTGAAGGGCTTTATGACCTACATAATAAGCGTCTGGAGCTCTATAAGGGAGACGAGCGCTTTGCAACGATTGAAGAAGGTGATAGTCTTTTTGCTAACAACCCTTTTTACGAGCAAGCAAAAGAAGATATCGAACTTATCCAAGAAGCAGGAAATAGCTTTTCTGAAGAAGCCATTTTAGAAGGCAATTTGACCCCTGTCTTCTTTGGTTCAGCCTTGACTAACTTTGGTGTACAGACTTTTCTAGATACCTTTTTGACTTTTGCCCCTGAGCCTCATGGACACAAAACAAGGCAAGGAGAGATGATTGAGCCTTATGATAAGGACTTTTCAGGCTTTGTCTTTAAAATTCAAGCAAATATGGACCCAAGACATCGTGATCGTATTGCCTTTGTCCGTATCGTCTCTGGCGAATTTGAGCGAGGCATGGCTGTTAATTTAACTCGTACAGGTAAGGGAGCGAAACTCTCAAATGTCACTCAATTTATGGCAGAAAGCCGTGAAAATGTTGAAAACGCAGTCGCAGGTGACATCATAGGTGTCTATGACACAGGGACCTATCAAGTTGGGGATACGCTGACAGTAGGTAAACATAAATTTGAGTTTGAACCGCTACCAACCTTTACCCCAGAGCTATTTATGAAAGTAGCTGCCAAAAATGTGATGAAGCAAAAATCCTTTCATAAGGGTATTGAGCAGCTAGTGCAAGAAGGTGCAATTCAGCTCTACACCAACTATCAAACAGGTGAGTATATGTTAGGTGCCGTAGGGCAGCTACAGTTTGAGGTCTTTAAGCACCGTATGGAAGGTGAATACAATGCTGAGGTGGTCATGACACCGATGGGGAAAAAGACGGTACGTTGGATTAAGCCAGAAGATTTGGATGAAAAGATGAGCTCAAGTCGAAATATCTTAGCCAAAGACCGTTTTGATCAGCCTGTGTTTTTATTTGAAAATGATTTTGCACTGCGCTGGTTTGCAGACAAATATCCAAATGTCACTTTAGAAGAAAAGATGTAGTAGGAGAGTAAGATGGGATTATTTTCAGGATTATTAGGTAATGCTTCACAAGCTAATACGACTAAAATTGAAGAGCAATTGGCTGATATATTGGTTGTTGGTGAGCGTGTTGAGTTGGCTTATGTGCTAGTACGTGATTTGATTGTCTTTACGGAAAAGCGCTTGATTTTAGTGGATAAACAAGGCGTAACAGGCAAAAAAACGTCTTACAAATCAATTCCTTATCGCTCTATTTCACGTTTTACAGTGGAGAGTTCAGGGCATTTTGACCTAGATGCTGAGTTGAAAATTTGGATTTCATCAGCTAGTGAACCCTCAGAAATTTTACAATTTAAAAGTGACCGTAGCGTCGTTGATATCCAACGTGCACTGGCTAGTGCGGTCCTAGGCTAAAAAGGCAGATGTGCCTTTTTTAGTTTGCTTTGAGGCGATGATTTGCTATAATATGACTAATGTCAGAGATTTAGAGAAAAGTTTGAAAATGTAAAGGAGATAGAGATGAAAACAACTGTTTATGTCAAAGCAGGGCAAGTTGGTTTAGTAGATGTTGAACGCCCTCATATCATGGATCCAGATGATGCTATTATTCGTATTGTAAGGACTTGTGTCTGCGGCTCAGACCTTTGGAGCTATCGTAATGATGCGATTGAAAAAGGGCGTCTTAATAGTGGTCACGAAGCGATTGGTATTGTTGAGGAAGTTGGTGACAATATCACAACCGTAAAACCTGGTGATTTTGTCATTGCCCCTTTTACTCATGGCTGTGGAGAGTGTGATGCTTGTCGTGCTGGTTTTGATGGTTCTTGTGATCGCCATATTGGCAATAACTTCAGTGGTGGTGTCCAAGCAGAATATATGCGTTTTCACTATGCTAATTGGGCCTTGATTAAGATTCCTGGTCAACCCTCTGACTATTCAGAAGGCATGTTAAAATCATTGTTGAGCTTAGCAGATGTCATGCCTACGGGTTATCATGCAGCGCGCGTGGCTGATGTCAAAGCAGGTGATAAAGTTGTGGTCATTGGTGATGGAGCTGTCGGACAATGTGCCGTAATCGCAGCTAAAATGCGTGGCGCCTCACAAATCGTCTTGATGAGTCGTCACAAAGATCGTCAAGATATGGCGCTGGCCTCAGGAGCTACAGCAGTTGTTGCTGAGCGTGGCGAAGAAGGGATTAAAAAGGTACGTGACATTCTGGGTGGCGGTGCTGATGCAGCTCTAGAGTGTGTCGGAACAGAAGCGTCTATCGATCAGGCATTAGGTGTTCTTCATAATGGTGGACGCATTGGTTTTGTCGGTGTGCCGCATTATCAAAATCACGCTTTAGGCTCAACGTTTGCGCAGAATATTACAATTGGTGGTGGTTCTGCTTCTGTGACAACTTACGATAAACAGTTGCTGTTGAAGGCTGTTTTAGACGGTGACATCAATCCAGGACGTGTCTTTACCTCATCTTATCGCCTTGAGGATGTCAACAAGGCTTATCAAGATATGGATGAGCGAAAAACCATTAAGTCAATGATTGTTATAGAGTGATAAAAAGTAGCCTTGGGCTACTTTTGATATTAGTGGGCATTAGTTATAACAAGTCTAAGAGGAGATGACTATGAAAAAGATAAAGAAGCTATCTTACGTGCTATTATCAATGACACTTATTTCGTGGTTGACTCTAGTCATATCGATGCTAATGGGTTTTGGGGTTAATCTGCTTGTTCTTTTTCTTACTCTATGTCTTATGATGTTGTCATATGTGATGATTGTAGCGATTGGATTATACGGTTATACCACTTATCGCAAACAGTTATCACATAGAGAATTTAGACAGTTTGTCAAACAAGGCAGGGGGATAAGATATGCACTTTTTGTGAGTATAATCTTGCGTATGATACATCTTGTCTATCAAGAAGGCTTTTTGTGGACTCATTTAGTTTTAGCTATATTGGGGTTACTGTTAGCTTATAGTATTTCCTTTTATCTCTATATTCCTTATCAAAAAAATAGCTTATCATAGCTTATCCAGTTTTAAGTATCTTTTACCGTTATTTTATGGTAGAATAAGTAAGTTACGTTTGTGACATGAAAATAAAGAGAGATAAGGCAGCTTCGCACTGCCTTTTTAGAAGAGAGACTATATTCATTGAAATTTACAGAATTACACTTATCAGATACAATTTTGTCCGCTGTTGAAAAAGCAGGTTTTGAGACACCTTCTCCTATCCAAGAGCTTACCATTCCACTTGCTCTAGAGGGAAAAGATGTGATTGGACAAGCACAGACAGGAACAGGGAAAACCGCAGCTTTTGGTCTTCCAACCTTAGATAAAATCCATACAGAAGACAATACCATTCAAGCTCTCGTCATTGCACCGACACGTGAGCTAGCCGTTCAAAGCCAAGAAGAGCTCTTTCGTTTTGGTCGTGATAAGGGCGTGAAGGTTCGCTCTGTTTATGGTGGATCAAGTATTGAAAAACAAATTAAGGCACTCCGTTCGGGAGCACATGTCGTTGTTGGAACCCCAGGACGTTTGCTTGATTTAATCAAACGCAAAGCGTTAAAACTTAATCATATTGAGACACTTATCTTGGATGAAGCAGATGAGATGCTCAACATGGGCTTTTTAGATGATATTGAGGCGATTATTAGCCGTATTCCTGAAAATCGTCAGACTCTTTTGTTTTCAGCAACTATGCCAGAGGCGATTAAACGTATTGGCGTTAAGTTTATGAAAGAGCCAGAGCATGTTAAAATTGCAACTAAAGAGTTGACCACAGACCTTGTTGACCAGTATTATATTCGTGTCAAAGAACAGGAAAAATTTGATACGATGACACGTTTGATGGATGTGGAACAGCCTGAGTTAGCTATCGTGTTTGGACGTACCAAGCGCCGTGTTGATGAGTTGACAAGAGGCTTGAAGCTTCGTGGCTACCGTGCAGAAGGTATTCATGGTGATTTGGATCAAGGCAAGCGTTTGCGCGTTTTACGTGATTTCAAAAATGACAATCTTGATATCTTGATAGCAACAGACGTTGCAGCGCGTGGTTTGGATATTTCAGGTGTGACACATGTCTATAACTACGATATTCCTCAAGATCCAGAGAGTTATGTTCATCGTATTGGTCGTACAGGTCGAGCTGGAAAACATGGTCAGTCGATTACGTTTGTCTCACCTAATGAGATGGGCTATCTCACTATCATTGAAAATCTGACCAAAAAACGTATGAAAGGCTTAAAACCAGCAAGTGCTCAGGATGCTTTCAAGGCTAAAAAACGCGTAGCATTGAAAAAGATTGAACGAGACTTTGCTGATGAGAGCATTCGTCAACAATTTGAAAAATTCAAAGGGGATGCGATTAAGTTAGCTCAAGAATTTACCCCAGAAGAATTGGCGCTTTACATATTGACGTTGACAGTGCAAGATCCAGATAGTCTGCCAAACGTTGAGATTGCACGTGAAAAACCTCTACCATTTAAGCCTTCAGGCAACTTCAAAGGAAAATCTTCCAGACAAGGCAATAAACGTCATCAGAGACGCTCTGGTGAGCATAGAGGTGAGCGTAGAGACTTTAAACGAACATCTAACAAAAATCGAAAAGATTTTGAACATAAATCCAATAAACGCCCTCATAGAACCTCTAGTGAAAAGAAAAATGGCTTTGTCATTCGCAATAAAGGCGACAAATAAAAAACTATCTGAGCTTTTGTACTGCCCCCCAAAAGTTGGACACTATATATTTAGCTGAAGGATTGAGTTC
>NZ_JBLBUC010000019.1:0-30870 GCF_047290665.1 Streptococcus lishijunsis
GCCGTTGCTTAAATCTTTTATTATTTCATTGTCCACTTGACAGGGAGCAGTTCAATTTGCTGTGGGTTTAGGTTCTTTTTTATTAAAATGGAAAGAATGACGCGGTTTAGGTATGTTACATATTGAAAAGGTATACAACAATAATGTTGTCCAAGTGGTAGATGACAAGGGGCAGGAGTTAGTTGTCATGGGCAAGGGCATAGGCTTTCAAAAGAAGTCAGGAGAAGAACTGAATCCTGAGCAGATTGAAAAGACCTACATCTTGCAACATGAACATCAGACCCAAGGTTTATCAGAACTCTATTTAAATATGAAGCCAGAAGAACTTGAGGTGGTTAATGCTATTCTTAGCAAGGCTTAGAAAGAGCTGGAGATGAAGTTTGACCTATCTCTCTATGTTGCTTTGGGGGATCATCTGCATTTTGTTTTTCAACGTAGTCGTGAGGGAATAGCACTTGAAAATCCTTTGTCTTGGGAAGTTCGAAAATTTTATCCGAAGGAATATCAAGTTGGTCTAGCTGCCTTGGAGATTATCAAAGAAAAATTAGAGTTGACTTTAGAGAAGGGGGAAGCTTCTTCTATCGCTCTTCATCTGATTAATGCTCAAAAAAATGGCGTGTTCGGAGAGGAGACGCAGACGATTAGCAAGATTGTTACACAGATTTTAGATATTGTCCGTCTGCATTTTGGTTGGGCTAGCTACGATGAGGATCATACTAGCTATCATCGATTTGTGACCCATATTCAGTATTTTGCTCAGCGTGTTGCAAATAGGGTAGTTGAAGGTGCTAATGATGCCTTCCTCTACGAGCAGGTGAAACAGAACTATCCCGATTCTTTTGCCTGTATGGAGAAGATTCGTACTTATATCTATAAGAGTTATCAGTTTGAAATGTCTAAGGACGAACAGGTCTATTTGACTATTCACATTCAAAGGCTTAAGACACAGTAATACTCAGCAAAAATTAAGATATGAGGACATCAAGAGCCAAGGAAGGCTGTCTTTTTTCCGAGCTTTTAGCTCGGGTCTAATTATAGCAAGATACCAGACCCGTTAAGAATTCAAACTACACCTAAGCACTCATTGTATATAGAGTAAAAGCCCATAGAAAATAGTTTTTGAAAAAAAAAAATATTGGAAAGCGCTTGCAATATAGAGGAAGTTTTGATATGATAGATTCATCGAAGGATTGTTACTGATTAAGCAGGCAAAACCTAAATATATACAGAACGATATTTTTCAGCGACGCTGTCAAATCTGGTTTGGTATATATTTAGGTTTTTCTATTTATTAGAAAAGAGAAAGGAGCCGAAAATGGCAAAAGATTATTCAGAATTGGCAACAGATATTGTTGCCCATGTCGGTGGAAAAGACAATATCAAATGTTTGAAACACTGTGTAACTCGTCTTCGCTTTGGATTGAAAGATGAGAGTAAGGCAGATACAGACTATCTCAAGGCTCGTGATGGTATTGTGACAGTTGTACAGGCTGGTGGACAGTACCAAGTGGTGATTGGGAATCATGTACCTGATGTGTACGCAGCTGTTCAGAAAGTAGCAGGCATTGCAGGTAGCGGTAGTTTGGATATTGATGAAGGGGACGGGATAAAAGGAAATATCTTTAATCAGTTTATTGATTTGGTATCTGGCATCTTTCAGCCTTTCCTAGGCCCCTTGGCAGCAGCTGGTATTATCAAGGGACTTGTGGCAATTATGGCAGCCAATGGCTTGAGTGCTGATAATAGTGCTATCTATGTTATTCTTAATGCTGCTGGTGATGGTTTCTTCCAATATCTCCCCCTATTGATTGCCCTGACTGCTTCTCGTAAATTTAAGATGAATGAATTTACCGCCCTTGCAATAGGAGCTGCTTTGGTCTATCCAAGC
The DNA here is from genome assembly GCF_047290665.1 of Streptococcus lishijunsis. Classification (NCBI taxonomy): domain Bacteria; kingdom Bacillati; phylum Bacillota; class Bacilli; order Lactobacillales; family Streptococcaceae; genus Streptococcus; species Streptococcus lishijunsis. Next base: position 1,889 of record NZ_JBLBUC010000019.1, read on the forward strand.
CTAGCGACCTCTGTTGCTGGATTGACAGAGGCAAATCTCAACAACATCTTAGGGATTCATTTTAGCCTACCTCAAGGTGGCTACTTCTCTACCGTTATGCCAGCGATTTTGGCAGTATGGGGTGCTTCTCATATAGAAAGGCTGGTGCGAAAAATCACCCCTGATGTGGTGAAATTGTTTGTTGTCCCCTTTGTGACATTGATGATTTCTGTTCCTCTTACTTTCTTGGTGGTCGGTCCTGTTGCCAATCTGGCATCAGATGGGCTCAGTTATTTCTTCCAAGCCATCATGAACTTTAGTCCTATTCTCTATGGCTTGGTTTTGGGAGCTATGTGGCAAGTCATGGTGATGTTTGGTCTCCACTGGGCTATTGTTCCATTGGCTATTCTTGATGCAGCGACTAACGGTCAATCCCTCATCTTAACACCAGCACTATTACCAAACTTCACCCAAACGGGAGTTCTTTTAGCCATCATCCTAAAAACCAAGGAGAAAAAAGTCAAATCTGTAGCAATGCCAGCCTTTATCTCCTCTATCTTTGGAGTGACTGAACCAGCCATCTATGGTGTGACCCTTCCTATGCGCACTCCATTTATCATCAGCTGTGCGGTTAGTGGTTTGATTGGTGCTTATGTGATGTTTGCAGATGTAGTTGGATATTCCATTGGTGCTATGGGTATTTTCCTCTATCCCTCTCTAGTAGATCCTGCGACAGGTAACATGTCAGGGATGTATGCAGCCATTCTGGGAACCATCGGAGCGACTGCTCTCTCCTTTGTGATTCAAATGCTCCTACCAGTTCCAACTCTGTATGGTGGAGTGAGTGATAAAAAAGAAGAAAGTTCTGAAGAGCCTATCCCAGCCTTAAAAGCAATCAAGCAAGAAATCTTAGCGAGCCCTCTTATCGGTCGGGCTGTCAAATTGGAAGATGTTCCAGATCAGGTCTTTGCTTCTGGTGCTATGGGAAAAGGAATTGCCATTGATCCTGTAGACGGGATTCTCGTATCGCCAGCCAAGGCAGAAGTGACCCTTGTCTTTCCGACAAAGCATGCTATTGGTTTACGAACTGAAAACAGTGCAGAAATCCTTATCCATATTGGTATGGACACCGTATCTCTTGCAGGAAAAGCCTTTCAATCCTTCGTAGAAATTGGTGATCAGGTTGAAGCTGGACAAAAGTTACTAGAATTTGATCTTCATCAGATTAAGGCAGCAGGTCTACCAGTTATCACTCCTATTATTGTGACCAATACAGCAGACTACGAGGATATATTGGTGACACAAGAAAGCCAGTTGAATAGTGGAGACTATCTACTGACAACGGTGAAATAGCTGACAGCAGGTAAAACCTTTGAAAAAGGCATCGATTGAAGTAGGGCAAGAGATTTGAAAATCGGTCAGTTCTTCCTTCATATTTCCTCCTTGTCGTAGGATAGTATCATCATAGCATATTATCGGACAAGAAAAGGTTTTTTAAACAGTTTATACTATCTTTATAACTATCATCATTAACTTTATAAAAGGAGCATTTCTAATGACAAAATTTCCTAAAAATTTCCTATGGGGTGGGGCTATTGCCGCTAACCAAGCAGAGGGTGCTTACAATGTCGACGGGCGTGGTCTGGTACAGACAGACGTTACGACAGGGGGAACGGTCACAAGTCCTCGGTATACAACCTACATTGACAAAGATGGGAAACCTGGGAAAGTGCCGTCTATGGGACATACAATCAAGATTCCAGAAGGGTCTTCATTTGCGATTTTGGAAGACCATTATTATCCCAACCATCAAGCGGTTGACTTTTATCACCGCTATAAGGAAGATATCAGACTGTTTGCAGAGATGGGCTATACAATCTTCCGTCTATCCATTTCATGGGCTCGGATTTTCCCAAATGGAGATGATACTGAGCCGAACCAAGCAGGTCTTGATTTCTATCGTTCGGTCTTTGAAGAGTGCCATAAATACGGCATTGAACCCTTGGTTTCTATCTGGCATTTTGATACACCCCTCTCACTGGAGACTCGCTACGGTGGCTGGGCTAATCGACAATTAGTTGATTTTTATGTCCGCTATGCAGAGACAATTTTCAGAGAATATAAGGGCTTGGTCAAGTACTGGATTACCTTTAATGAGATTAATAATACCATTATGTTCCTTGACCTATTTGAGGATAACTTGACAGATGCAGATTACCAAGAAGCCTATCAGCACTTGCACCATCAGTTTCTCGCTTCAGCCAAGGCAGTTGCCTTGGGACATGAGATTGATCTAAGTTTTCAATTTGGAAATATGATCTGTGGGATTACCTTCTATCCAGGCACCTGTGACCCAGCAGATATTTTAGAAAATCAGCACAAATGGGAGCAAAACATCTACTATTGCAGCGATGTTCAGGCAAAAGGTCACTATGGCTCTTATGCAAAACGGCTGTGGGATGAGCATCAGGTTGTGCTAGAGATGGAGGACGACGATCTTGAAATATTGGCAAAAGGTAAGGTAGATATGTACACCTTCTCCTACTACATGTCGACGGTTGTGACCACTCATGATGTAGAAGACAAGGTATCTGGGAACTTCTCAATCGGTGCAAAAAATCCCTATCTAGACTATTCTGAATGGGGATGGGCTCAAGATTAGACAGGACTTCAATATTATTTGGAAAAAATGTATGATCGCTATGGTCTGCCTATGATGATTGTGGAAAATGGATTAGGTGCTTTGGATAGGGTTGAAGATGATGGCTCTATCCATGATTCCTATAGAATTGATTACCACCGTGCCCATGTAGAGGCCATGGCAGAAGCTCTTGCCAATGGTGTGGATTTAATTGCCTATACCACATGGGGCTGTATTGACATCGTATCAGCCGGAACAGGTGAGATGCGCAAACGCTATGGCTTTATCTATGTGGATATGGATGACGAGGGAAATGGTAGTCTAGATCGGACACCGAAAGATTCATTTTATTGGTATAAAAAAGTCATCGCCAGTAATGGTGAAGATATAGAGTAGATAGAAGGGAGTGTGGAAGAACTTGACAAGTCAAAAAAGACTTAGTTTTTCCTCATTTCCTCTTTTTATAGTTGTGTCATTATGTACCCTCACATCTTAATAGAGCTGGGACTAAGAGCTGTATAAAAACATACTAAGATTAGTAGTGAGGAAATCTCCGATGGGAGAGTACTTGCTACTTTTTTATTCTCAAAGTGATAAAGTAGAGGTTCCTTGTTAAGTCGTAATTCTTTTTTAGGAAAAATGTTATCAAAGTATGTTGGACGCTAGACCTCAAGTATTGAAAATAACATCACTAAAATAAGGAAGCATTCAAGACAAAGAGGTAATAGTATGCGTACCGTTTTAAGGATTAACGTGAGTAAGGTGAGTTTAGAAGTAGCTATTGGGTCAATGGTGAGATGGTTCAATCTCTTTATATATTTTGAGCTGAAAAACATTGAAATGCTTGATAAAGGGGGAAATTCAAATTACCGAAATTAGTATTACTATACTAAATAAATTATAAAATCTAACTTTCTAGTATTTAAATATTATTTCTGTGTTTCCCCTATTTAGGTTAAAATGCACTCTTCAATTTTAACTTAAGATGTTAGTATACTGGTAAAATACAGTCGCATAGCGGACTAAATCATTTGAATTTAATATAAAAATGGTTGACAAACTGGCCTATTATTGTATATTAATTATGTAATACATATTGGTAAGTAATGATTTTTAAGACACAGGTGATAAATGTGAGTACTTGTGTTTTTTATTACTAAATTTAGGAGGAAAGACTAGTCACTTTAAAGTCATATTCTTATCCACACAATTATCACAAAGCAAATTTAGAAAAGGAGGGATGATTAATGTATCAACATTTTATATTAGTTGCTAGTTCGTATGTTATAGGTAGCCGATTAGGATTTCATCTAGTTGCACCAGAAGGACAACTAGATAATGATATCATTGAGAGCATGCTTAAAAGACTTAATGACATTAATCGAGATGATATTGGTATACATTCATTTACAACTGATAGTAATAGTTGGGAAAGTGTTATTAAACTAGATTCATTTTTTCAAGATATCATTGTTTGTACTGATTTTGATGAATTTGAAAATAGGCTACTATCAGATTCGAAACTATCAGCCCTTGACGTTGCTAAATTTTTTCTAGTGGTGCAGCCGATTTCACATTTAAAATTGCAAAAATTGATTTATTTAGCCTATAAATTATACCTTATCAACTATCAACAACCGTTATTTGATGAGAAAATTATTGCTTTTCAATATGGACCAGTTATTGAAGAGGTATACCATAAATTTAAACAATATGGTTCAGAAACAATAACGATTGATGATCAATCAGAATATATATTAGAAAACATTCATCTACCCCAAGCACTCGGAAGGATGTTTCTAATAAAAGATTCTGAACAAATAATTGATACTTTGCTCGATACTCTAACTAAGTACGGCGATTTGTCAGCAAGACAATTAGTTGATTTAACGCATTCAGCTAAAGGACCATGGGATACTGTATATAAACCGTCTCAAAATTGTGAAATAACTGATGATATTATCCTTTCACAGGCTGATTACGAAACTTTATAAGAAAACAACTTTTTATTGATTAACCTAGCCAATAACTGTATTTATCAAAAAAACAAGCCTGAATTTCATTTCAGGCTTGTTTTTTTGATATCTAGACAATTTATAAAAATTAAAACAAATATCTCAAAAGATAAAGTGCATCATTTTATAAGAGTATAATTATTTTATTCTTTCCGAAAAATTATGATTTTCTTGAAAGAATAAGCACGCTATCCATTTCGCCTAAATGTGTCTCTTGCTCTCTTCTAACCTGTTTTTGAGATAATTTTTCACGTAAACGATTATTAGATTGTTAAAATAACTTACCGTATTTGTTTCTGTAAATTGGTGATTTTAAACATACCAACAGGAGGTCTAGATATTTAAAATCCCTACATAATCACGCCAAGTTTCTAACCAATTCTTTTGATTTCTAGCTATCTCTTTTTGAGCAAATTTAATATCATAATCAGCTAAATCAATATTTTCAACAACCTCAAGTGTTTTTAAAGAAAATATGCCAATCAGTTCATCTTCGTCATACATTCTAACCACAGGATTCTTAGGATTATTTCTCATATCTTCTTTAGATAACTCAAGACCTGTTAGTCCAAATGATTATATAACGAAAATCACCTATAAAGGAACAAAACTAGATTTAATCATTTATAATTTTAAAAAACCAAGGATATTCCTTGGTTTTTAAGCTATTATTTTTATCACTCGTGCTGGGCTTCCTGCCACAATGGTGTTGTCAGGGACATTTTTGGTAACCGTACTATTTGCAGCTACAATTGCATTTTCGCCAATAATCACACCAGGGAGTACGGTCGCTCCTGCTCCCAACCAAGCATTTTTCTTGATAAGGATGGGGCTGATTTGTAAGCCACGACGCTTGGTTGGGTCAATAATATGATTGACTGTAATCAGATTGACTCGTGGTCCTATCAGCACCTTGTCCTCAATCGTAATACCTCCTAAATCAGCCAAAAACACTTCTTTATTGATAAAAACCTCTTTTCCGATACTGATATGACTGCCAAAATCCGTTTGAAAAGGCAAGGATATACTGACTGTTTTATCCAGCGTTTGTCCTGTCATCTGGGATATCAAGTCCTTAACCTCTTCTGATGTTTTTAAACCATGGTTAAGCTCTTGAATCAGGATTTCATTTTGCGCCTTTACTTGATGAATCAGCTCAAAAAGAGGATCTTCAGCTAATATTTCAGTACGCTTACTCAACTCTTCCATCAGTCTCATAGGCTACCTAACTTTCTTTTTAAGCTAAATGCTCTTTGATAAAGGTTTCCATCTCATCAAATGGAATAATGTCTTTTTGGTCATAAAGGTCTGTGTGACTAGCTCCTGCAACCGTCAACAATTTTTTATTGTCTCCGACTAATTGCTTGAAAGCCTCTTGCCCCATATAGTAAGAATGCGCCTTATCTCCATGGACAATCAAAACCGCATTTTGAATCTCATGACTATAGTATAGTAGCTCAGTATTTAATAGGCTAGCATTTGACTGAATAGCCCAGCCGTTATTGGAGTTGAGACTGCGCTTATGATAACCACGTGGTTCTTTATAGTAAGCATAGTAATCTTTGACAAAATCTGGGGCATCCTCTGGTAGGGAATCAACAACGCCTCCTGCAAGTTTGTAATGAGCCTCTTTAGCATCTAAAGTGCGTTGGTTAGCTAAGTCAATGCGCATCTGATGACGACTCTCTTTGCTATCATAACGATCAAAATAGCCTTTTCTAGCCACACGTGAGAGGTCATACATGGTTGAGGCAACAGTTACTTTAATGCGAGGATCAAGCGTCGCAACGTTTAGGGCATAACCACCCCATCCACAAATCCCAATAATACCGATACGTTTGGCATCAACTTGCGGATGGGTCACTAAAAAATCCACTGCTGCTTGAAAATCCTCTGTATTGATGTCAGGGGATTGCATGTCACGTGGAAAACCACCTGATTCACCTGTAAAAGACGGATCAAAAGCTATTGTCAAGAAGCCTCTTTCTGCCATTTCTTGCGCATAAAGACCTGATGACTGCTCTTTCACAGCTCCAAAAGGGCCTGCCACAGCTAGAGCTGGAAGAAGCGCTTCAATCTTTTTGGGTTTATAGAGGTCAGCCACTAAAGTAATTCCAAAATGGTTGGTAAACCTCACTTTTTCATAATCAACTTTGTCACTTTTAGCAAATACTTTATCCCATTCAATTGTCTGATTCATAAGTTCTGTCATTTTCTTCCCTCCATATTTCAGTTAAGTCTAGTATAGCTCACTTCACTACTATAATCCAATGCTTTGTTAGTATAGATATTATGCTTTTTAAGCATAGTATGTTATACTGTTAAAAAACTAAGGAAAGAAAGCTTATGGATATTCGTATTCTCAATTACTTTGTCACTATTGCACAAGAAAAAAATATCACACGTGCTGCTGAAAAGCTTCTGATGACACAACCTGCCCTATCACGCCAATTAAAATTATTGGAAGAAGAGTTGGGTGTTGTTCTTTTTCGACGAAGTAGTCGCCAGCTTCAATTGACCGAAGATGGGCAATATCTCTATAATCGCGCCTTAGAGATTCTCTCTCTAGTCAATAAGACAGAAGAAACTCTGACACGCAAAGGAGATATTGGAGGAGACCTCTATATAGGGGCTGCTGAGAGTGCCTCTATGTTTCTAATCGCCAAAGCCTGTGACCGTATGCTCTCTATGTACCCACAGGTTCGGTTTCATTTTTTATCCGATAACGCTGATGCTGTCTATGAAAATCTCGATAAAGGTATCTTAGACTTTGGTATCGTATTTGCCACACAGGTCTCTCATAAGTACCAATCTCTAGAATTACCAAGTCAAGATCATTGGTGTATTATTGCCCCCAAACATCATCCTTTGGCTATTCAAAAAGAGATTAGCTTAACTGATATTATCACCTATCCTTTGATTATTTCTGCGCAGACCAATCATCTGGATCATAGTCTGTTTAAGGGGCTAGGTGATTATCGAATTGTCGCGACCTACAACTTGCTCTATAATGCAGGGCTATTAGTCAAGGTCGGCCTAGGCATCGCTTTAGCCTTAGATGGCATTGTGCAAGACCCTGATTTAGTTACTATTCCTTTAAAAGAACAAGGCAATGATAAGCTATATCTCATCTGGAGACATAAAGCCAATCAAACAGCTACTGAACTTGCTTTTATGAATGAAGTCAATCAGCAAATTGAAAACGCAAACACAGAAACTAATAACAGGAGCTGACTTTAGTCAACTCCTGTTTTCTTCCATTAAGAAATAGTCTCTATCCAAAACATATTGTGGCAAATTGTGTAGCCGCCGTGACTCTAAGAATAATACTGTTTGATTGACAACTACTGTTCACCATCCCATGGTTCCTCTCCTAGCTTACTAAGGTCGATACGTGTTTCATAAAGCCCTGTGATAGATTGATGGATGAGGGTAGCATTTAATAATGAGGATGGCGTGTAACCTCTATATCGTGGAATTTTAGTCCCTAAAAAATCAAAATCAGATGAACTACCTAATGAAATCAATTCAAATATTCCATTATTACTACCACCTATCTTCCCTAAAAGACTGTCTCGAATTTCTTCTAAAGTATACTTATCCATTTTATCAACCTTATCAGAAATAAGTTGTGAATTTTTAACATCATGCACAAATCGATTATTGAAACTAAGAATGAGAACTACTAAATCTTTAATTTCTTCTCTGTGCTCCTCAACATACTTACGATGATTGGCTCCTATTGTCTTATGCATATTTTTAAGGTGATAAAGTAATGTTAAAAAATAACTCGGAATTACTATCTCATTGGCTTTGTGTATCTCACCACGTTTATTATTTGTCGATAAGATACTTCCAAGCATCCTTCTAACACCATTATCCAGCTCAAATAGACTATATTTTGGCAGAACAATATAAGAATAAATTTCTTGATAACCTAGTTCTTTTAAAAATTCAATGGGATTATTTTCAAAATGTTGCTTATCAAGAATTGAAATACCTTGAAATTCTTTTATCCGAGTGAGCTTCTTTTTCACTCCTTTTTCAACTGTAGCATCAACCAAAACAGCAAATGAGTTTGAAATGCCTGCATAACCACCATACTTTTTAACATCTAAACCACGTTTTGCTGGGACCAAGTTTTCCTTACTACCTTTTACAGGCTTTGGAGATAGATTAGCATTATAAAATCCTTTTGGCTTTCCTCTATCAAGCCCATGAGTCTGCACTTCTGTTTTCTTCACAATATTCACCTGTGGGTATGACAGCACTTTTTTGACAGTAGCGATATGTTTTGTTTTATCCCAGGCAATTTCACCTGTTTCTTTATTAACTTCAATCACAGGGCGACGTTCAATAACTTCACCATTTGTTAATTTGATGTTTGTTTTAAACATATTCATGATATTAGACTAGAAGAATAGTCTCTCTGTAGCAGTTTTACGGACTTTAAAGCTATTATATTTAGGATAGTCGCCATAGACGAATTCTGGTTCCAATTTTGGATAGCGCACTAAAAGGGCTTTAGCAACAACAGCATTGAGATAAGCATCATGCGCATGATGATGGTTATTGACTTCACGCATTTTATAAAGCTCAAACTCTCTACGGAAATTAGACACCAAACTGGATTTCAGGGTCACGACTTTCACTTGACGAATACGATTTCCATTTTCGTCAACTGTTTTATTAAATCTCTCATCTAAGATACGGGCAACGTGTTTAGTAATCTGTCTCGTCTCAACTAATTGTCGTCTGATAAAGCCAGCCTTGTCCTCTTGAGTCAGCTTTTGCTTTGTCAAATTCTGGTATTTTCGTTGAGACATTAAGCCACTACGCCATAACTTCTCCCAAAATCCTCTCATCTTCTTAACCACAGCTTCACTCGGAACATCATCTGATTTACCACGGTTGATAGAAGACGATACTAGGACACGATTATCAATCGAATCATCCTTAATAAAGGCCTGTGGGATGATATGGTCAATATCATATTGACTAAGATTATCTCTATCTAGTGGATCTCCTGTGTACATATCATGACCGTTTTGCAGATAGAAAAGATAGACTCTGTCATCTCGTAATTGATTATTATCTACAGGGAACCTCTTCAATATATCGCTACCAAGTTTGTTTAGACCCTTTTCTAATCGTTTCAAACGTTGTTGGGATTTGCGACGCCCACTAGCTGTCGTTTGGTTTTCACGTGCCATTTCAACAACAATCTGCTCAGGCTCATATCCCATTACTCTGACCAATTCATCAACAATCTTGAGACTCTGTAAAATACCTTTTTTAATCGCAGGACTACCAGCCAAATCTTTAACAACCTGATGAATATCAGCCTCAGCATCTATGGATTGCGCTTTTGCAATCTCATCTTTAAAGCTCAAGCTATCATCCGTGATAAGCTGCATTAAATTACGATTGGCATGACCGTCATCAATCAAATAAGCCATAATGGTTTTATTTGATTGTCTATCTTTAATCCCATCAATTAACTTCTTGGATAGGCGCCCCCAACCTGTATAATGACGACGAGAAAGCTGTTTTAACACCTTTGAATCCAACTGCTCAGCGTATTTTGCTAAACGTTGTTTAATCATCTCCCTGTCTTCAAAAAGCGTCAAGGTCAGCACAATATCCTCAAGTATATCAGCATTTTCAGGGGCATCCATGAAGTCCTTGTCTTTGATGATGTTTAATAAATCTTGGTAAGTCTTATAAGAGGCATTAAAAGCTCCCGTTTCACTATCTAAACCTTGAATATCAACAATTCTATCCTTAGGAAACTGCTTTTTTAAGAAAGCAAGCAGCTTTTTCTTAGTCACTTTTCGTTCTTGCTTGAAAAGACTATCAAAAATTTCTTCTTTTACTTTTGCATCAAAAAATTTAGCCTCATCGATATCATTAACATACTTGATTTTAGTGAGTTCATTATAGACTGTAAATTTTTCATAGAGAAGGCTGTGCTTTGGTAACACTTTTTCCTTTGGTAGATATAAATCATTGTTGGTCATACGCTCAATAAAAGCTTGTGCTGAACGTTCTTTATCAATAACTTCATCAAAATTCCATGGCCTAATCTGCTCGTCTGACTGAAAACTTGCCCAAGAAAATTCGCTTTGCCCATTCCTATCCAAAGGTCCGACATAGTAGGGAATTCTAAAGGTTAAAATCTGTTTGATTTTCGCTTCATTTTCTTTAAAAAATGGGTAATACCCACCTTGACGTTCTAGAATAGCCGTCATCTCTGCTAAATGAACCTGATGAGGAATAGCCCCATTATCAAAGGTCCGTTGCTTTCTCAGAAAATCTTCTCGCTCTATTTTTTCAAGAAAGACTTCACTACCGTCTTTATTAGCAAGCAGTTTTTTCAAGTATTTATAAAAATCTTCTTGATTCGTCTTACCGTCAATATAGCCTGCATAACCGTTCTTATTGACATCATAGAAAATTTCTTTATAACTATCTGGTAAATGTTTACGAATATATCGCTTAAGAAGAACTAAATCCGCTTGATGTTCCTCGTATCGTTTAACCATAGACGCTGACAATGGCGCTTTTGTACTCACATCATTAGCTGATAATATGCCTGAGAGTAAAATGCTATCGTACAATTTGCGAACAGCCACAAAAACGTCCGCGTATTCATCACCAATCTGACCCAGTAAAATTTCTAAATCCTCATCATAAGAATCCTTAGATAGTTGTAACTTAGCATCCTCTTCTAACTTAAAAGTCGTTTTAAAATTAGTCAATAAACCAAAAGCAAGCGATACTAGCTTCCCAAAGAATGTATTTTTAGTTTGACCTGGAAAATGAGACAGTAAATCTTCCACTTTCTTAGCTTTACTTGTTTTTTTAGCAATAATCTCAGCAATATCAACCTTGATATCCGCTAGATAACTGTCTTCTTCAACGAGATCATAAGCCTCTAAAAATTGGTCAAACAACTTCTGACTATCCAGATTTTGAATATCGATTGGCTCATCAATTAAAAAATGACCTCTATATTTGATTATATGTGCTAGAGCTAAATAGACCAAACGTAGGTCTGCCTGCTCTTGAGAATCTGCTAAGTGTTTTCTCAAATGATAAATAGTTGGAAACTCCTTGTGATAGTTGATTTCTTCAGCTAGACTCCCAAAAATAGGGTGTCTCTCACTTCTCTTATCCTCTGGAGTTAAAAATGAATCATCTAAACGCTGGAAAAAGCTCTCATCAATCTTATTGATGGCATCTTGGAAAATTTCTTGCAAGTACAAGATACGATTGCGACGACGTGTGTAGCGACGACGCCCTGTCCGTTTTAATCTAGTCCCTTTTGCTGTTTCACCACTATCAAACAAGAAAGCTCCCAATAAGTTTTTCTTGATATATTTTTTATCCGTGTTCCCCAGGACTTTAAATTTTTTTGCAGGAACCTTGTAATCATCAGTGACAATAGCCCAACCGATAGAATTTGTCCCAATATCTAAACCGATAGAATATGCTTTTCTTTTTGCCATATTAAGTCTCCTTTTTAAAAATTAACTCCGTATTATATAATCTATATAATATGGTTTCAATTTAATACTACTACTCTTTTAAGAAACCGATGTCAAGTCAAAACTAGCAAATTATACGCAAGTATGTTATCATATAAACTATAGATTATATTTTAGTTTTAGAACTGTTTGATACAAAACAGTCCAGTTAAAATAAGGCTTGCCCGTATTCAACTCATAAAAGTGTGCACCGAATCGGTGCTTTTTTCTACCATTTGTCAAGTCTATCAAGATATTTGATGAAAAATAGTTTGAGTTCCATAGCCAAAATAAGGAACTGATATTATTCTGGTTCAAAGTTTCGTGTCAAAAGTGTATACAAAATCAACACCTTATGTTTAAATGTTTGGATAAGGTGTTACAATGATATGGCATAAGCAATTTTACCGATTTTGGGTGAACGTATAATCGTAAAGTTTTATTGCACTTCATTTTACAACGAGGGGAAAACTTTACAATGATTGGAAATTATTCTATAATCTACTATATAATACGGAAGAGGAAATGCTTATGGCACGAGACACATTTACGCCGTTAGATTTTCAAATCAAAGACGAAATTGTTAATAATTTGAATGACTTGAAGGAAACTTACGGATATAATCAAAAGGATATTATCGACGGAACTGGTTTATCACAAGCTTTAATTAGCCACTACTTCAAAGGAAGAAGAATGCCGACTCAACAAAATCTGAAAATTTTAGCCAACTTCTTCAATGTCCCTGTCTGGGAAATCGACCCACGGCAAAAACCTCTTCAAAATAAAACGGTCAACGTCGATAAGAATTTGGGATTTGTTGGTGATGTCAGTGGCGGAACTATCAACTTCAATACATCTAAAGACGAGATTGAAAAGCTTCATGATTCCGTTATCGAAGAATTGAACCGTGACAGCGCTAGCCGTGACGATGTCAACTTGGATGTTCATAGATTGTTGCTAGAATACAATAAGAACATGACCGATAATACAACGGACATCCAGAACGAACTCAATCAACTAAGAAAAGTAGTTGAATCTATGCTTGAGAAACAATCTGAGCTGATTGATATTGTTAAGTTATTATTGGAAGCTCAAAAATAATCTTATATAAGGAAAAGGACTGTGGAAAAAGTTTTAGAAAAACAATTGGACTCCCATCAAAATCGTAAGATACTCTCACTGAATAAGTAGCTATTTTTTATAAAAAAATACAAAAAATATTGACAGAAGTCTAAAAAAAGATTATAATAAACCTAATCTTAATGAACGGGTGCCGTTGCGCCCATTAAAAAAGGACTTGCTGTCGCAAGTCCTTTTTACTATTTTGAGGAGATTACATGAAAAAACCTTTTAAAACAATCGACGAGCAACTCGATATTTTGAAAAGCCGTCATTTAACTATCGACAATGAACAACTAGCACGTAAAGTTTTACAGACATACGGCTACTATGAAATTGTTAATGGCTATAAAATATTTCTACTAAAAGAAAGCGAGACTGATATTTTTAAAGATGGCGAGACTTTCTCTCACCTCTACTCTCTATACGAACTGGATAAAAATATTAGGGATGCCGTTCTAAAAGCAACTCTAGAGATTGAATTATCACTAAGAACAGCCATAGCCTATACTATAGCTGAAGACTTTGGAGAAGAACAAACTAATTACCTGAATCCTCGACATTATCGAAGAGGTAAAAAACGAGTAAATTCTAATCAATATCCACTCTATCAATTACTAAAAAAACTTGATAATATTTCTAATGATAATATAGAACCCTATAAACACTATAGAGATTGCCATGGAAATATACCACCTTGGATTTTGTTAAAAGGAACATCTTTTGGGAATTTAGTAACCTTTTTCAAACTACTTAAACCTGACCAAAAAGCAAAAGTAATAGCCATGTGTACTAGTGTACCAATAAACTATATTAGTGAATCTGTAAAAAACTTATTTATTGATTCATTACAACTGATCCATTCTTACAGAAACAGAGCAGCTCATAGTGGTAGATTATTTAACTATCGTTCAGCCAAAACAATGAGATATAACGAAGTTCTTCACAAACAATTGATGAATATAACAGAAAATGATTATCAAAACGGCATTGGCCAAACGGGACTATATACATTGCAGAATATTTTATTGTTGTTTAAAAATGAGCAAGCAATACACTCATTAAAATTTTATGTTTACTATTTTATCAATGAACATTGCCAAAAATATTCTAATGATTTTCAGTTGCTATGTGACAGTACAATGATTGATAAAAATAATATGGAAAAGGAAATAACGAATTTATTAAAAAATATCAGTCCACAAAAATAAACGTTATTTTACATAACTCAGTCGATAGATGATAAACGGAGGTTCTATGTCACGAAAAACAATCCATGTTGTTGCTGCTGCTATTTTTAAAGATCATAAATATTTTTGTGCGCAACGTCCTAAAGGGAAATCCCTTGCGGATTTTTGGGAGCTTCCTGGGGGTAAATTAGAGACTGGTGAATCTCCAGAGCAGGCCCTTGTTCGTGAAATAAAAGAAGAATTTAATGCTGATATTTTAATAACAAACTATATCAACGAAGCTTCTTATGATTATGATTTTGGAACAGTTATTATGAAAACATTTGAAGCAAAGCTTCTATCTGATGAGCTTGTGCTGCTTGAACATCAAGATTCAAAATGGCTAGAACCACACCAACTCCCTACACTCAATTGGGCACCTGTTGACTGCCCAGCAATTGCTATCCTAAGTCAAAAAAAGGGTTCTTAACGAACCCTTTTATTTTGTGGTTAAATAATGGAATAGGTCAGATTTTACAGGCTCTTTCAGTGTAAACAACATCCGAACGATGCTTTCACCAGCTCTTTCTAACTCTTCGGCACTCTTTTTAATATAGTTTAGCGGGCCTAAATAATAAAATTCTCCCCCTTCAGAATCATCTTTAATAACAAATAATTCTAGTCGTAAGCCATTTTCCTGAGAAGTCATAATCGTTTGAACATCAGAAGAGATTAACTTTCGCCTGCTTTTTGAAAACCATTTTAAAGTCGATTCACTTAACAATTCATCCTCATACTTAATCGTATCACTGATATCATCACTTTTATGATAAGTTATAAAAATAGGACACGAATTCGTCTCTACATCAATCTTATAACCACCTATATTGATAGGGGGTTCATCTTTTTGGATGTTTAATAGCTTAAGAACATCACGACGGGAATATTTCTGACCAAGTGTGAATACCTGAGGATAAGCCTCAGACTTTAATAAACCTGTATCAATCACATCTTGGAAAAAGGCTTGATAAACCTTATTTGACCTAAGCTCTTCAACTACCTGTTTATGTAAATAATAAACATCATTGTGTTTGGAAACGAGTGCCTCTGTCCCAAATTTTCTCACTTCTTGAACCTTGAGAAAATTTAAATTCAGAACCCTTTCAACCGAATGGATAACAGCGCTTGAAATATCTAAATCATGTTCAATCAAGCATTCAAAATAAGTATCAAAGTCAACTTGACCGCCATTATTAACTAACAATTGTAATAACAACAGCTCATGCTTTCGTTTACCATTTAAGCACTCAAAGGTAATAAACGACAAGAATTTTTTAGGAAGGACCTCAAAGGAAATAGCCTCTTCTCCAAATCTAGTCACTACGTCTGCATAGTCTTTAAACGCGTTATTATCAAAAAAGGTTAATGGGTCAACACTATTATAACCAATAAAATCTTTCAAAAAGGGTTGACGACCCAACTTGTTTTGCAACTGGCTATAATGATCACGTAATAGTTTAATACTAGCTAAATTAGTATTGGTAATAGATTCAAAAATGTGTTTACGGGCCACTTCTTCAAAGTTGATAGTCGTTAGCCCTTGTATTAAATTAGGCTCTCGTACTTCACGACGATAATTATCCTTATTCATGGATTGATCGCCAAATAAGGCAACTGGGATAAGATAATTATTGCGGTAGTTACCGATAAAATCAATAATAGTCACATAATCTTTAGAAGAATGTTTGCGAAGACCTCGTCCTAGTTGTTGCACAAAGATAATACTGGATTCGGTATTTCTAAGCATGACAACCTGATTGATACTCGGAATATCAATCCCTTCATTGAAAATATCCACCGTCAGTATATAATCTAAAGCACCATTTTCAAGTTTTTGGATAGCGTCATCTCGCACTAATTGACTATCATCTCCAGTTAATGATTGTGTTTTAAAGCCTCGTTGGTTTAGCAAAACAGATAACGTTGACGCTTCTTTCTTACTAGAACAAAACATCAAGCCACGAACAGATTCTCCGCTATGACCGTAGTAACCAATTTTCTCAACAATATGGTTCACACGCTCCTCAGAAATAAAATTTGAGAAATTCATATCTTCACTAATGAGCTGGCCATCCACCACAATATCACTAACACCAAAATAGTGAAACGGACACAACAAATCCGCGTCCATAGCATCCTGCAAGCGAATTTCATAGGCAATATTATAATCAAAAAACTCATAAATATTTTGCCCATCTGTCCGCTCGGGCGTTGCTGTCATTCCCAAGAGAAAGTCTGGATCAAAGTAAGCCATCACTTTTTGATAAGAATCAGCCCCCGCTTTATGGACCTCATCAATTAAAATATAATCAAAAAAATCTGGCGCAAAGCGCTGCAAATGCTCATCACGTGAAAGAGTCTGTATAGTAGCAAAAATATACTTCTTATCTGAAACATCTATACCTGACTTATAGATACAAGCCTCGTCATCCGAAAAACCAAGGACATGCTTGAAACTTTCCAAAGACTTCCTTAAAATTTGTTCACGGTGCACAATGAATAAAACACGATCCGGCTGTGCTTGCTGGACATCAAAGGCAGATAAATAGGTTTTCCCTGTTCCTGTCGCAGAGATGACAAGTGCTCTTTGCTCACCTTTATGACGAACTTGCTGTAAACCTTCTAGCGCTTCTTCTTGCATTTTATTAGGCTCAATCTGTCTTGACTGATAGACATCCCTTGGCTCTTCTTCCAACGTACTGACTTGAATAACCGATTGGCGCTTGGTTTGATACGACTCGATTAGTCGAGGGGTTAATGGTCTTGACAATGCCCAAATGCGGTCAAATTCTTGTTTAGTCTGATAGATAATATCGCCATTGTCTGCCGAATTCAACTTAATATTCCACTCATAATTTTGCTTTAAAGCTGTTGCTGTTAGGTTAGATGAGCCAGCGATCAAGACATGCTTATTATCCTGCTCAAATAAATAATACTTGGAGTGAAGCTGCATGGATTCCTGAGATAGTCTAACATCAACATTTGGCAACTTGAGCAAATCATACATAGCCAAAGGGTCATTAAAATCAAGATAAGGAGAAATCAAGATTTTCCCCTTGACACCTCGTGCCGCTAAGTCAGCTAATTGAGCTTTAATCATAGAGATTCCAGACTGAGTCACAAAAGCTACTGAAAAATAAAAGGCCTTACTCTTCAGCAACTCTTCCTGTAAATCAGTCAGGACAAATCGTTTCTCTTCAGCATTATTGATCAAAATTTTAGGTGCATAAGTCACATTTTGAAATCCTGTTCGGTCAATAAACCCAAACCGCATAGAGTCCAACAACTGATCTTCAAAAGCTAATCCCATAACAAATAATCCTATCTCGTTTGATAATACTATTATCCAACATATCAAATAAGATGTAAAGATCTACGGTAAATCAAAAACCAAAATCATATCAGGACGCCATTATCCATAAAAAATCAGTATCTCCTTAACACATCATTTACAAAAACTACGGTCTGCTACTATGCTGTACTGACTTTTTTTGATATAATGGAGTTACTATTTATAATCAAAGGAAGGAACGATTGATATGACTACAATCACAGCTCACAGCTCACAGCTCACAGCTCACAGCTCACAGCTCACAGCTCACAGCTCACACTGATTATGTAATCAAGCGTCTTTTTTGTCAAGCAGTAAAACAGGCTTTTTCGCATTTTTGTGAGGGAGTTTTTTTGTTTGCCATTGGAGGTAAGCCATGCTAAAACATAATTTAGACCACAATACACAAGTGACCTCCACTACTTCTTTTTTACAAACATTGAAGGATAGATTACCCGAGTTTTTCACAGCTGATAAGTACGATGAAGAGGGGGAGCTTGTTTTACCAGGGGAATTTGATTTTGAAAAATTCAAAACTGCCTTGAACGAAAATAACATACAGACTGAACTCACATCAGGCTATCAGATGAACTTTATCGGTAAAAACTATGCTAAAAAGCAAGCTGGAGAAGCCCCAACAACGGTTGTGTTACCTGATAAAATCCACAATGAAAAACCCGAAAATAAAGATAGCCAAAACCTTTTCTTTACAGGTGATAATCTAGAAGTCCTCCGCCACTTGCAAGCTGGTTATGAAAACAGCATTGATGTCATCTATATCGACCCACCTTATAACACTGGTTCTGACGGCTTTGTATATCCTGATAAATTTGAGTATAGCGACGACAAATTACAGAGCATGTTTGGTATGACTGATGATGAGTTAAAACGCCTCAAGTCTATCCAAGGTAGGGCAACCCACTCCGCTTGGCTAACCTTCATGTACCCAAGACTCTGGCTCGCCAAACGCCTCCTCAAAGAAACCGGTGTTATCTTCGTCTCCATTGATGACAATGAACAAGCTAATCTTAAATTATTGATGGATGAAATATTTGGGGAGGAGAATTTTGTAGCAAATTTTGTTTGGACCAAAAAAGAAAAAACTTCAGGTGTACCACCGGTAAATCTAATTCTTCCTAACAAGGAGCATATTTTGTGCTATAAGAAACACGATATCGTTAAATTTAAGGGGCAAAAACGAAGTTTAAAAAGCTATAGGCAAGATGAAAATGGTAGATGGTGGCGTTTAATGCCAATACAAGCTACAGGAAATCAAAATTCTCGATTTAATATAGTTGATCCATTAACAGGAAGAAAATTCTATGGAAATTGGGCTTTTTCTGAAGATACTATTAAACAAATGATAAAAAAGGGAAGGATTGCATTTCCAAAGAATGATAATGGTTTACCTACTCAAATTGTTTACGCTGACGAATTAAAAAATGGGACACCAATTTTTGAAAACTTAGGACTATTTGAGAGTGAAGTAGCGACAAAAAGTCTGATTAAATTACTAGGAAACAAATTATTTGATTTTCCAAAACCAGACACACTTATAAAATTTTTACTAGATCAGGTTACTGTAACAGATTCTCTTATCCTCGACTTCTTCGCTGGTTCTGCTACAACAGCTGATGCCGTTATGCAACTCAATGCTAAAGACGGTGGTAAGCGCAAGTATATCATGGTACAGCTACCAGAGCCAACCTTTACCCAAAACAGCGATGGTACAAAAGTAGCTTGCAAGGGAAGTAAATCTGCTTTTGAAGCTGGCTATATGTCTATCGACGAGATTTCACGTGAGCGTATTACACGTGCGAGTCAAAAGATTAAAGACGAGAAAGGTTCTGATTTACCTGCGCCATTTGATTTAGGCTTTAAGCATTATCGTGTTTTAGAGCCAAGTCAAGCAACCTTAGATGATTTAGAGCATTTTGACATTGAGACGGGCGCCTTTATAGATAGTAAGGGTAATCAGATTCTCCTTAATGAAAGTGGCTTTGATGATATGATTAGTCCTTTTTCTTCTAAAGGTTTAGGTTTTGGAGAGGGCAGCTCAGGTGAAGAGACCATTCTAACAACTTGGCTTTTGGCAGATGGTTATTCTATACTAAGCCCAGTGACAGCTTTGAATTTAGATGGTTACCAAGCAAGCTATATCAACTCAGAGCGCCTTTATCTGATTGCAGAAGGCTGGTCATCCAAGCAAACTAAGCAACTTGTCAATATCATTGGAAACAATGAAAAGGTCATCCAAACCATAGTACTCTACGGATACTCTTTTGAAATGGAAAGCATGCAAGAACTAGAATTAGCTTTAAAACAACTTGATACTAAAGTTAATCTCGTCAAACGCTACTAGGAGGTTACTATGAAAATTCTATTAGAAGAACTGCCTCATCAAGAAGAAGCCCTAAAACACCTCTTAGAAGCTTTCCCGCTTCTTGACAAGCAAACGACTGATCCAGATAGAGATTATGTGTATGCCAATCCACTACTTCACTATCGAGACCGAGAGGATAAGAATATTGATATTAAGATGGAGACTGGAACTGGAAAGACCTACGTTTATACCAGAACAATGTACGAACTTCATCAACGCTTTGGTATCTTCAAATTTGTCATCGTCGTCCCTAGCCCTGCTATCAAAGAGGGAACGAAAAACTTTATCCAATCGAGCTATGCCAAGCAGCACTTTGCACAATTTTACGGAAATGCCAAAATAGACTTAAATGTTATCAATGCTGGTGATTTTAACACCAGATCAGGACGAAAAAACTTTCCCGCACATTTGACGAACTTTATTGAAGGCAGTCGACAAAACGCTACTACCATTCAAGTGCTACTTATCAATGCAGGTATGCTTAATTCACCGAGCATGAAAAATTCAAACTACGACCAAACCTTGATTGGAGGTACAACGCAACCTTTAGAAGCAATCCAGCAAACACGTCCTGTGGTTATCATAGACGAGCCGCACCGCTTTCCAAGAGATAAAGCCCATTATAAAGCTATTGAAGCCCTTAAACCGCAAACGATTATCCGTTTTGGAGCGACTTTTCCAGATATAAAAGTTGGTAGAAGTAGAAATGCATCGGTAAAAAAAGATTACTATCGAGGCGAACCCCAATATAATCTTAATGCCGTGGATTCATTTAATAACGGTTTGGTCAAAGGCATCGATATTTTCTATCCAAATCTTTCAGAGCAAAAAGCTCAAAACGCTTGGATAGTCGATAGCGTATCTGCCAAAAAGTTAATACTAAAACAAGGAAATGTTTACAAAACATTGCATGTTGGGGATAATCTGGCAGATGTTGATGATGATTTTGAGGGCGATGTTGTCTATTCTGGTAGCAAGGTCTTAAGCAATGATTTAGAGTTAAGCAAGGGAATGACTCTCATACCTGGAACATTTCAATCTTCTTATCAGGAAATGATTATGAAAGATGCCATCAATGAGCATTTCCAAAAAGAGCAAGAGAATTTCTTTCGCCCTAATAACGCTCCTAAACTCAAAACATTATCCTTATTCTTTATTGATAGCATTCGATCCTATCGTGATAATGAAGGGTGGCTGAAACAAACATTTGAACGACTACTGACTAAAAAATTAGAAGAACTTATTGCAGACTATGAAGCTCGTAAAAGTCAGCAAGAACAGGACTATCTAGCATTTTTAAAGGCAACTCAAAAGAGCCTTCAGTCAGACAAGCAAAATGTTCATGCTGGTTATTTTGGTGAAGATAGAGGTAGTGGTGACGATGCTATTCAAGCAGAGGTTGATGATATCTTAAAAAACAAAGACAAGCTGCTTAGTTTTAAAGATAAGCATGGCAACTGGATTACCAGACGATTCTTATTTTCAAAATGGACTTTGCGAGAAGGCTGGGACAATCCCAACGTTTTCGTTATTGCTAAGTTGAGGACTTCTGGTAGCGATAATAGTAAAATCCAAGAGGTCGGTCGTGGTCTTCGCCTTCCTGTTGATGAAACAGGGCATCGTGTCCATCAGGAAGAGTTCGAGAGTCGTCTATCATTTCATATTGGCTTTGATGAGCGAGAATTTGCTCAAAAGCTGGTAGGTGAGATAAATAGTGATCGTAAGGTATTGCTTAATCATAACAAACTAGATGATAACATGATTAAAGTGATTCTTGAAGACGTTCAAAAGACAAATCCAGATTTTCGGCAAGAAGATTTGCTAAAGCAACTAGATGATTTAAACATCATCAATCGTACAAATGAATTTAATGAAGAGGTTACGATTGACGGTCAAGTCAAATCAGGATTTGAATGGTTACTAGACTATTATCCTGTATTAAAAGACACTCAACTTCGTGATGATAAGGTAAAAGACAAACCCAAACAACTCCAAAAAACACTGGTCAAGCTCAACCAAGACAACTGGGAAAAGGTTAAAGAACTTTGGAAAAAATTCTCTCAGCGGCATATGTTAGTCTTTGAAAGGAATTCTAACAAGATTTCTCCTATTGCTAAAGTTGCTAAAGATGTTTTCTCAAATAGGGATCATTATCAACGGGAATCCTATACCTACTCGAAACAAGAATTAATCAATGGTAATGATCAAATAGAGATTGCAGAAAATCTCTCCCAAGCATATGAAGGCTCCTATCAATCAGGTATGCCATATCGTGCTTTTATCAAGGAATTGGCTAAAAAAACTAACTTACCCATCAAGGACATTCATCCACATGTATTAGAAGTGCTAAAAACACTGAATAACTCTGACTATCTAAGTTATTCCAGTATTAATAAACTCGTTCAGAATTTTAAAGCTGAGTTTGAAAAAACTTATAGTCAGTCTTACTGTTATGAGGCACTAGATTTTCAAGCTCGAACCTCTATTTTTGATCCTAAAGACAATACTTTCGTAGATAGCTTGAATGCTAATTTATTAGGGGTTCACAAATTAGATACTATTCCAAAAGACGCTAGAAATCTGTACGAGACACCACCCGTTTATTACGACAGTGTTCATCCAGAAAAAGATTTACTGACTCGTGGTTATGAAAAAGCTGTGACAGTATTTGGTAAATTACCAAAAAGTGCTATCAAAATCCCTAAATTTACAGGAGGTACGACTACACCTGATTTTATCTATGTTTTAGAAAAAGAGGATGATTCATCCATTTACCTTTTAGTGGAAGGTAAAGCAGATAACATGCGTGAGAGAGATCAGCAGATTATTAAAGTTCAAGAAACATTCTTTAAGCAGCTCGATAAATATCACATTGAATACCAAGTAGCTACTGATCCACAGGATGTTTATAACAAGATTGATCATCTGCTAACGACTAAACCAAAATAAAACTATCTCACATGCCATTTACACAAAAAGACGATTTCCGTTTGGAAATCGCTTTTTTGATATTATCGAAATACTACATATTGTAGTTGATATAAACTGATATATCATTCCTAATTGTATAATCCTATCTGTGGCAAACCTTCTCTTACGTCACCACCTCACTTTATCTTCTGGTACAAACTCTTCTAATCGTGATTCCCTATCTTCTATCAATTGCTTTTTTAACCCAGGTACTGATAGTAGATACGAGGTTTCAACCATACTATTATATTCTTCCTGACTGATGACAACTACATTTCCATTTTGCGTTGAAATCTTAACAGGTTGGTTATCTCTAATCGTTTGTTCTACAATACGATACATATCCTTGCAAAAAGCTGCCATTGATATATTTAACATATACAAATCCTCCTGCTCGTTCGTCACTACTTCATGTCTATTATACCACACCTATACCAAGTGCCTTTTAATTTCATAACTGTAATCCCTTATCATGCTAAGCACAAGAAAAGCACCTAGATAGCTCTAAGTGCTTAGTTAATTGGTAACCCTTGTGCATAAGCTTTTTTAGCTTCCTCCAATGTCATTTTATTGGGACCACCATCTATATTTGTTTCTCCAGTATTCTCCCAATTGCATTCGCAAACGTCATAAAGCATAACTAGTCTACTACAAACAGGACAATGTATGTACTCATTATCATCTACCAGGATAATCTTTTTTGAGTTTTTCATAATAATCCACTCCTTTAGTTGACTTTAAACCCAACACACTCTCTTTTAGTTCTTGGTACTCTGTACTGTCATTATACCGCATTCTATGGTGTTTAGCGAATGTTTTAGGAGCTCTCCCACCCAGCAAATCTCTGACCGACCGATTCAATCACTATCCTAAATTGAAAATACGCATTCATAATGTCTCCTTTTTGGAGCACAAGAAAAGCACCTAGATAGCTCTAAGTGCTTGATTCTATATAATTACATTTTAATAACTCTGATGAGTTCTCAAACGATTGATAACATTACCGATGAAAATACCATCTTCTGTATCATAGCCTTTACGCTGTTCTAGATTATCTAGTATTTCATCTAAAACATCAATCTCACTTTCTGAATACTCCTCAGAATAGCTCCAACCCGGCAATATTTGCTGAAGTCTCAAAAAATCCTTTTGAGGTAAAAAATCACTAATCTTCATCTCGATACACTCCATGACATTTTCTAATATTACGACGAGTTGGGTTTGTTGAAACTATATTACCAGTATCTGGATTCACTGCAACTGTAGTTATTTTGCCACGATATTGCTTAGATGGCCTACCTTCGTCATCATACTTTATATCCGTAATCTCTAAAGGATGATTTAAAGCATCTATCACAGTCTCAACGGTTCCACCACGTTGTATAATACGATCCACTAAATGTTTAGTGACATCGTTGATGATTACACCATCTTTTGCTTTCATACCGATTATACCATTTTCAAACTCTCTACGCTTGTCTAAAACAGATTTTTCTTTTCTTAACTTAATCTCGCTCTTCGCAAAGCTCAATGGATCTTCTTGGTATTTCTCCCTAGCATAGTCTCGATATAGGAAAGGGTGTTCATCAAGATAAGCTTTAAGAGCTCGGCTTTGTTTCCCTAGCTTTAACTTATACTTATGAGTAAGTTCTGGATCACCTAGCTTTTCAGCGACATGAATTTGTTCCTTAGTAAAGCGAATATTACGCTCAAGCGCTCTCTGCTTAGCCTGTACATCGGCATTTTCAATGACTTTCTCAGGCGTGACACCCTTAATATCTTCACCTTCATCAGGCTTGTAGTTTGCCCCTGGAATAAAAGGTGTCATGATATGCCCACAGTTGATACCCAAACACCCTCCAGCACTACCGTATCCGTAATTATCAAGAGTCATTATGCGCTCACCAGCCTCTACTCATGCTTTACCAGTAGTAACAATTTGCCCTTGAAGCGGAGCACACATCTCCCTAGCACTTGCCTTCTTAGAGTAATAAAAGGTATCAATGCCAAGCTCTACTGCTGGGCGTATCCGCATTTCATTTCGAACACGCATAACCGTTGACCTGATGATGGTCCTAGCGTAGCTATCGGCACGTTGCCTACGTCCTAGCCTATCTGTATAGCCATAAAAGCCTTTGGCATGCCACTTCATCAAGGTCTCGTTCAAGGCGGGTACAGCTTGACAATTCCTCTTAAAAACATGATAATATAAGTATCGCGTATTAGGTTGTTAAAGCTTTCTGATAAGATATGGCCAATCTTTCCCCTAAAAGATAATCAAGGAAAAAGAATAGCCATAACTAACAAAAGGTATTAGTTCCTATATAGCTTTCATAAACTAATACATTCTCAAATGAGTTACAAGACGTATCTAAAGGAGATTGCTTATGTCATATAGTGTTTTAAAAAAGGGAAAAGTTATCATATCCAACCTCTCAACTCAACGTGAAGCTCAAAATTACATAGATGAGCGATGCGGAGGATTCTTCGGAGATAATCGAAACGACTATGAAATTCGTGATGATAGTGGTTGCTACCTCACTTCTGCTGCTGTTGACTACATGAATCTTGCAGATGACTGTGACGAATTAACGACGCTTAGGGATTTTCGTGATACCTATCTTGTCCACCTACCAAGTGGTGAGCAAGATATCAAGCATTACTACTCTGTAGCCCCTACTATCGTCCAAAAAATCAACGCTTCTCAAGATAAATCACAATTTCTTAACGACATCTATCACGAACTTATCGAACCTTGTGTCGAACTCATTAAGTCTAATAGATTACACGAAGCCTATCTCAAATACAAAGAATATACCTTAATCCTTGAACACAAATTGTTACACAAGTAAAACCTATACTGTGTTACATCTAGTATCACTATTCCTGAGCACAGAAAGAACCACCTTAAGGTGGTTTTTTTCTAATAAAAAATCATCAAACGACTTGACACAATAATGACAAAGTTTTTCTACTTGCTCAACGTAAAAATATAAATACAAAAAAGTTACGATATTATTTGGGACAATAAACAAAAAAAGCCTTTGATATCAAGGCTTTAAGTACTTATATTATCCACCTTGAGGGAATCGAACCCCCATCTCAAGAACCGGAATCTTACGTGATATCCATTACACTAAAGGTGGCAACCATTTCATTATACCATAAAATGGTACAAAATTGGCAATGAATTGTGTTTAACAATCATTTTTCAACCATTGGCTTTTTATCACACAGAAATCTCACCATAATCACGGTCATGATGAGCCCCACACCTAACGCAAATAGTAACCATGCATTAAGAACGGATGTCATATCTGACAACCAGCCATTTATAGAGACGACCAGACTCATCACTAAAGATTCTAAGGCATAGAATATGGATACTATCGTCGTTCTATGGTCATTATTAGAGACGATATCAGTATGAAGGCTAATGCTTATCCTAATCGATAAAATCGTGAAACTAATAATATAGAGCAAAAATAATGCTAAGGTGATGACTGAAGGTGTTATAATACTCATGCTAATGACTAAAAGAATGGATAACAATAACAATGCTATAATGACTTTGAGATTATTCTTAATAGCACTTGTTTTCCCAGAAATATAACTCCCTATAATACCAGCTAATGATATCAAGACCCATATATAACCATTTAAATAGGACAAGCTTTGGATAGAAAATACCTCCTGCCATTGATTTGAGGGGCCGACATCTAGGATAGAGGGTAATAACATAAGAATAACTAGGTACTTAAACTCACGTATCAAAACTAATTCTTTAACGGATTGCTTAAAAATATGAAAAGATTCTCTCATCACATCAGATAAATCTACACGTTTTTCTTGGGGAGACTCTGAAAATAAACCTAAAACGAGTAGAAACAAGACGACAAAGACACCTGAGCTAATCATAATAGGTAAATGAGTTTGATACTGGTACAATACTTTCGAGCTTATAAACCCAACAATCATTGTCAATAAAGAGGCTACTACACTACTTCTTGAAAAAATCTTAGTGAGGGCATCTTTTTTCCCCATATCATCTAAGGCATTAACCAACCAGCTTTGTAGAGTCCCTGACTGAAAAGATTCTGCTACTGCTGAAATAAAAGCAGACAACAGCAGCAATGGAAAACGCCCAGACATTAACAGAATTAAACCTATCGCTCTAAGAAAAAAACTATATAGCAACGTTTTCTTAATCCCGATAACATCTGTAATGGCTCCACAAGGAACCTCTGTCAAAAATGAAAATAAGAAAAATAAGCCTAAGTAAACACCCAATTCAGCATGGGAGAAACCCTGTGACATTAAAAAGATATATAAAATAGGGTTAAACAAGGCTAGCCCAATAGAAAAACCAGCTATCATTATAAAATATCGGCTAAGAAGTATTTTCATTTTGTCTCCTTGTTGGTCACAGTATAGACAGTCCCATAACTATCACGACTTAAAAAACCGTAATCTACCAAATAACGTCGCAAAATGGCATAATCATCATAGTAAGATTGTAATATCTGATTCACTTCTGCCTCTGAAAACTGATTGCCACATTTAGCTATTTCATCACTTAAAAACTGAAAAACTAGCATTTTTGATTTCAATTTTCTTGGAATAACAACCAACCTATGGTTATCAAAAAATTTGTCTAATATATTCTCCATCAACATCTCCTTTTTCAAATGATATATATTGCAATAAAAACAAATGTTTAAATAATTGTTTTTAACATCATTTATTGAATTAACCTGATATTATCGGTGTGCTAAATCGATAACAAATATTGTGAAAACTAGTATCAGTACAATATGAATAGACTAATCTGTAGGTTCAATGCTGCACCACTTTCATCCTACACCTCATTCCCACTCGTCTTCTATATCCTCTTTGGATAAGTCGTTAGGTTAAGTTTAACTATTTAAACTCTCCATTAAATCTTGTACATCTGAAAAAGGCTCACTCATATTCTTACCCTTTTCCACATCATCCATTATAGCCAACAATTGAGCAGTCTTATTGGTAAAAACCACATCTTGCATGATTAACGATTGTTTCATAGCGGACCACTAACTAAACTTTCTTCCGATTTTGTCATGTCACCAAAATCAAAAAGAGTTGGAAAATCTTTCTGATATTGAACTTTATCTTTGTAATTTTTTTGTGGCATTCTATTCATAATAGTCCTCATTCTACTTGATTGTTATACTGAAAAGGCAACACTTTTCTGTACACATTTTATAAAGTGTTTTTCTTAAGTGATGATCCGCTTAGCCATCGGTGTTTGGTAGTTGAGACTAGCGTGAAGGCGATGGTAATTCCACCAGTGGATATAATCTTTAGTTTTAAGGGTTAGTTCTTCTAGAGATCGGAAGGTCTCTTGCTGGATGAACTCCATTTTGAAAGCTCTATAAGTACTTTCAGCTACGGCATTGTCATAGGGGCAACCAGGCTGACTAAGTGAACGGATAATGCCAAAAGCCTTAAGTATCTCATCAATGACGCCATTATCAAACTCCTTTCCACGATCAGAATGGAAGAGCTTGACTTTGGTCAGAGCGTAAGGGATGCTCTGAATGGCTTGCTTCACTAGCTCAGCTGTCTTATGCCAACCGACGGACCTCCCAATAATTTCACGGTTAAAGAGGTCAATAATGAGGCAGACATAAGCCCAGCGCCCATTCACACGGACGTAGGTCAAGTCAGTTACAATAGCTTCTAGTGGCTTGTCTTGATGAAATTGTCTGGCTAAGTGATTAGGAATCGGTGCCTCGTTCTTCCCT